>WGMW01000007.1 GCA_016124845.1 Flavobacteriales bacterium | reverse complement strand
CATCTCGCCCTTTTCCACCTGGTCCACAACGGCCAGTTTAAAGCCCAGATTGTAATCGCGCTGACTACGCCTTTTCCTTTTATCCTCTCGTTTTTCCATAATAGGTCGATTTGTTGTCAACCTATTTTAGGACGGGACAAACATTAATCCTTGAATGAAAAAGGGCGCAGAGAAAAATCTCTGCGCCCTTTGCGTTTTCTCCGCGACTTTGCGGTTAGGAATTACCCCATAATGGTTCCAAGCTTCATGGCTACGCTCATGTCGCCTTTCACTTTCAATTTGCCTGACATGAACGCGTTCATCGGGTTCAATTCTCCGTTGATCATTGCCAGTAGATCGGCCAAGGCCACATCTACCGTGCAATCTGCTTCCTCACCGTGATCTTCGTGCACAACGTTTGCATCGCCTTTTCCATCGATGGTGATGTTCTTGTCACCGAAGTGGAACTTCAACGTGTTTCCCAATGGCTTGGCCGCGGCCGCCTTTTCCTGAATTGCCGCAAGTGTAGTTTCAAAACTCATTTCTGGTTGTTTTTGTGTATTTGAATTAGAATTTGTTTCTGTCTTTTTTGCCTCAACTGGCTTCGGTTTGGGCGATGAAGGTACTGATCCTGCCCGTTGATACGAAGTATCGTCTATGACCATTTTGGCAATGATCTCGCGCATGATCTCGCTGGTGCCGCCACCGATGGTTCCAACGCGGCAATCGCGGTAGGCGCGCGCCATTTTGTATTCTTCCATAAAGCCGTAACCACCGAAGCTTTGCAAGCATTGTGTCATCACTTTTTCGGCCAGTTCGCTGGAGAGGAGTTTCGCCATGGAGCATTCCTTCACAATATAATTCCCCTCGTTGTGCAATCGGCAGCAATGGTATACGAACTGCTTATTGGCTTCTACTTCCGAAATGAGCTGCGCCATTCTGTGACGCAATACTTGGAATTTGTTAATCGGACGTCCGAAAGCGTTCCGCTCGCTCATGTATTTGAGGGTGTAATCAATGGCCCATTCGCATGAAGCGAAACCAGCAATGGCACCCACCAAGCGCTCCAATTGCAATCCACCCATCAGATAATAGAAACCTTGACCTTCATCTCCGATAAGGTTCTCCACAGGCACCTTCACGTTATCGAAATGCAGTTCGGCCGTGTCGGATGCGTGCCAACCGAGCTTCTTCAATTTGTTCCGTGTAACACCTTCTGAGTTCAGATCGATGACCAGCAAACTAACACCAGCCGCGCCCAATTCTGGGTTGGTCTTAACTACCGCCACAATGAAATCGCCATACACACCATTGGTAATGAACGTTTTGGAACCATTCACCACATAATGACCATCTTCCAAAATGGCTTTGGTCTGAATATTCGCCACATCAGAACCTGCTCCAGGCTCGGAAATTCCGATACAGCAGATCCATTCGCCAGAAATCACTTTGGTCAGGTATTTCTCCTTCAAAAACTCCGAACCGTGCTTGTAGATGTATGGCGATGACATGTACTGCTGCACCGCTGGTAAAATCATGAAACCGCCACTCTCGCACTTCGAAATCTCTTCCATGAAGATGACCGAATACAAGAAATCGGCATCAATTCCGCCATATTTCTCGGGGTAGTTCAACCCGAAATAGCCCATCTCACCGAACTTCGGCCAAAGGTCTTTCGGCATGCGCTGCTCCTCTTCCCATTTATCGATGTTGGGCATCACCTCACGGTCGAGGAAATCCCGCAAACCTTGTCTGAAAATCTTGTGTTCTTCTGTAAACATTTGTGTTTCTGGTTTTACCGCAAAGGCGCAGAGTTTTTTCGCGGAGTTCGCAAAGATTTTCTCTGCGTCCTTTGCGCCACCTCAGCGTCTTTGCGGTTCATTTTAACTGTATTTGACCTCATCAATCGCCATTTTGGCAATGATCTCTTTCATTATTTCACTTGTTCCGCCACCAATTTGTCCGAGGCGACTGTCACGGAACATTCTGGCAGCTTGGTATTCTTCCATGTAGCCGTAACCACCAAGGAATTGCATCACTTCAAATGCTGTTTTATCACACAATTGCGTGCAAAGCAACTTCGCCATCGCAGCTTCTTTCACGATGTATTCTCCCTTGTCGAAACGGTTGGCGAGGTAATAGACAAACTGTTTCTGCTGCTCAATTTCCGCAGCCAATTGCGCTACGCGATGTCGCAGTTCCTGAAACTTGGTCAGCAGACGACCGAACGCTTCCCGTTCCTGCATGTACTTCAGCGCGTATTCCAACGCATATTCCGAACCCGCGTAACCGCCCACCGCCATGATGATGCGCTCCAGCGCAAACTGCTGCATGATGTAATAGAAACCTTGGTTCTCCTGTCCCATCAAAGCAGATGCATGGATACGCACATTATCGAAGGCTATCTCGCCCGTATCGGAAGCGCGCCAACCCAGCTTATCCAATTTGGTGGCTGAAAGTCCAGCTGTGTCGCGATCGATCACAAACATGCTGATACCCGCCTGTTTCAATTCGGGTTCTGTTTTGGCGGCAACCACCAAGAAATCACTCAGAACACCGTTGGTGATGAACGTCTTGCTTCCGTTGATCACCCACTCATTTCCATCTCTGACTGCCGTTGTGCGCATGGCTGCCACATCCGAACCACCAAACGGCTCGGTAACCGCCATACAGCCGAATTTATCGCCAGCAATTCCAGCGCGCAGGTAGTTTTCTTTCTGCTCTTCGGTTCCCTCATTGTTCATGTGGGCCAGCGACAGATAAGCATGCGCACCCAAAGCCGCTGCCGTTCCACCCGAATTGACGTGCGCCAACTCTTCCAAGAAGATGACGGTGTAGAAGAAATCGAGTTCAAGACCACCATATTTTTCAGGGTACTTCAACCCGAAATAACCCATATCACCAAACTTCTTCCATATCTCGCGAGGTGGATTTCCAACCTTCTCCCATTCATCCACAAACGGTACCACTTCCCGTTGCAGGAAATCGCGCAGCGACTGGCGGAATTGGATATGTTCCTCTGAAAAGTAGGTGCTCATTGCAGACTTGTTGTGTGGTTACGAATTACGAATTCCGCTACGCGGTACGAATATGACGAACATGCAGACCACAACTGTTCTACGGACACATCATACATTTCAGATAGTGACATTCGCATATTCGTATTCATTCGCAATTCGTAACCTTATCATGGTTTCTGCTTCCAGATCTTATCTGCTGCCTCAAGGTAAACGGGCAATGCTGCCGAGCCGTACCAATCGTACATTTCCACCTCAAAAATGCCCATGGAAATGGTCGGGTCGCCTTTCATCATTTCCTGCGCTTCTTCTTGCGTAGCCACATCGAAAATGAACAGGCCTCGGTAGTTGTTATCGTTCTTCCCCATCGGGCCAGCAACCACCAACTTCTTCTCTTCGGCCAGCTTTTGCATGTTCGAAAAATGCCCCACAAAACAACTGTCCAAAACCGCTTTGTCTTCAATCTTCGCAGGGCCCGTTTTCAGCACCACGAAAACATAACTCTTCATGCCATAATCATCGGCATTCAGCTCCTTCGCCAACTTCTCATCATAATTGGGGTTGTTGTTCTGTGCGAAGCAGAAAAAGGGTAAAAAGAGAAACGGAAAAATGGTTAGTGTTTTCATTAGCAACTGATTATTGGAGCGCAAACCTTATTGGTACTACATATCGGACCGGAACAATCTCACCTTGACATTTTCCAGGTTCAAATTTTGATAAAGTTGAGATTACTCTAAGCGCTTCTTTATCAAGGAAAGGTTCTACCCCTCTTAAAACGTATGGATTGGATACCGTCCCATCCACTTCAACAATAAATGCCACATATACAATTCCTATAATGTCCATGCAGGTAGGGTGAATTCTCAAACTATCAGCAATGAACCGCGTTAGTCCACTGTCACCACCATTCGAGTAAACAGGAGGGCTATCAACAAATTTATAGACCTCTCGACCTATGTTTTCATCAAACATCACTTCACAATTATCCGTTGTACCTTGACTATAGACTAAGTCAGGTAACAGAAAGAAGAGTGATAAGAAAATCCACATTCTCATAGCTAAAAGCTAATTGCTAATACCTAACTCCTAAGCGGCAGCTTTAACATTTCCCGCGCCTCCGCAATGCTCGCCACTTCACGACCCAACATTCTGGTCAATTGCGCAGCCGCACCGATCAACTCGCCATTGCTCTTCGCCATTTCGCCTTCGGGCAGGTAGAAGTTGTCTTCCAGCCCCGCTCGGATGTTCCCGCCAATCGTTATCGAAGCCGCCAAACTCGCCCATTGCTTGCGACCGATACCGATCACCTGCCAGTCCGAACCCTCAGGCACGCTGCGGCTCTGGTGCAGAATATTTGCCGTGCTGTGCGGAATTCCACCCAACACACCCATTACAAAACTGAAACAGTACGGCTTCTCTAAAAGCCCCATATCGATCAACGGATTGGCGTTATTGATGTGCCCGTTATCGAACACCTCCATCTCTGGACGCGTGCCCGCTTCCTTCATTTTCTCCAAGTAAAACTGGATGTCCTTGAACGGGTTCTGAAACACGAAATCGTGGTAAAACTGCTTCGCCTTGGGCGAATAAATGCCATAGTTCATGCTGCCCATGTTCAGCGCAGCCATGTCGGGTTTCAGAGCCGTAATGTGCGCAATCCGCTCCTCGCGCGTTATCGAAACCGCGCCCGTGCTGTAGTTGATGATCGCGTCTGGCGTGCGCTTCTTCACCTCCTCGTGTATCCGCGCATACGTCTCCACATCGTACGCTGGCGTGCCATCGTCATTCCGCGCGTGGATGTGCAAAATGCTCGCCCCAGCCTCCACCGCCCTGCGGCCCTCCTCGGCAATTTCCTCGGGCGTGTACGGTATGTACGGACATTGCTTTCGGTTGGCCAGCACGCCCGTCAGCGATGCGCTTATGATTACTTTCTTTCCCATTTTATCAGTTTATCGTGTTCGTTTTCGTGTTTCATTTTTTGGGCGTTCCCAGCCTCAGGCTGGTCGGGCTTTCCGCGCTGCACGGCAGCTCGCTCCAATCCCTAACGCGGGCGCTCCGTAGCTACCGTCATTGCGAGGCCGCAGGCCGTGGCAATCTAAATCACAATGAGATTGCCGCGCTCGTTCCTCGCTCGCAATGACGGAACTTGGAAACCTCATCGCTTCGTTACTCCATTCCTTCATCACTCTAATTCGCATATTCGTATTCATTCGTAATTCGTAAGAGCCGCGTCATTCCCCACTCCATTTAGGTGAACGCTTCTCCCGAAAAGCGGCAATGCCTTCCTGCGCATCCTTCGTCTGCACCGTTTTCATCAGCATGCCTTGCAAATAGCGGTGCTCCGATTTCGTGTCGTCACTTCGAATGTGCTGGTACGCCTCCAACCCCATTCGGATGGCCGTTGGCGAATTCGTCAAGATTGTTTGCACCAATTCCTGAACCGTCTCCGCCACTTTTCCTCGTTCTGAGAGGTGTGTCACCAATCCCCAATCCGCAGCTTTCTGCGCATCCAAGTTATAGCCCTGAATACACCAATCCAGCACCTTCCTTTCTGGCATTACTTGAAGCAACGAAGCCATTACCTGATACGGAAACAATCCGCGTTTCACCTCTGGCAATCCGAATTTCACATCATTGGCTGCCACCACATGCGTACAGCCCGCCAACAGCAGGAAAGCACCCGCAAACGCATCGCCTTCCACTTGCGCAATGCACGGTTTGTGCAACTCATTGAAAAGCTCTCCGATCAAAATCTCCCCTTCCGCTTTCGGAACCGTGCTATCGGTTTCCCCACCGCCTGTCATGAACGCTTGCAGGTCGGCACCCGCGCAGAACACATCTCCATTGGCTTTTATCACCACCGCCCAAACGTCCTTGTTCTGCTTGGCGTAGGTCAGCGTAAACGCCAATTCATTAGCAGTTACAGGATGCAACGCATTCTTCTTTTCCGCACGATCAAGCGTTATGGTCAACACCTTATCGCTGTGCTCCACTTCCAAAAACGCGAAAGTGTAATCGTTGAGTTTATTGAGGTCTTCTTGGTTAAACATCATTGTTTATTCAGGCTAGAATTCTTTTCATCTATCAATTCTTTCGTCTTATCACGAAACAAAGCTGCGTTCCGAATGACCTCCTTTACTCTCCAATCAAGGTTTTTATCGAAGTTCATATTCGCACCATCGATACCGCCTCGAATTTGATTGAAAATACGCTCAGCAAATTGAACTAAATCCTCCATTTCAGACCATTTCACATATTCTTTAGATGGGTTAGTATCTGAATGAGCATAAACCGTGTGTCTTAGAGTATCCAATCTTTCAATTACATGCTTCTTCTGATCAAGTTCCTTTTCAAGCTCAACTATTCGTTCTATGATCTCCTTCTTACTTCTTACTACGTTATAACCATTTACATTATCTCTCAGCTTCTGCTTAAACTCCATATCATACTTATCATTCTTAAGTCGATTGAAAAGCTTCTGGATATTTACATTTTGTGTTCGGCTATTGACAAAAAGTTTACACAACTGAATTACCACAATGAACTTTAGCTGTTCTAAATGATGGTGGTAAAATCCGTGATCTTTTACCTTCTGCTCCGTGTCTGAGCCAACCTCAAACAAATCGTTTCGATTATCGATTGCAATTCGCAAATCAAAAATTATCCATCGCCAAATCTCAAACCACTTTTTGAGTTCTGAGAGGGTTATCTCCTGCCTATTTTCCTTTGCGCACATCGATTAGGCTTCCTTCATTTTAAGCAGCAATTTACCAGCTTCCACATCGTCTTCCGCAGCTACGAAAATCTCCTCTACGGTTCCGTCTTCATCGGCACAGATGGTGTTTTCCATTTTCATGGAAAGCAGCACCAGCAGACCGTCTCCGCTTTTCACTTCCTGTCCAGGTTCTACCAGCACTTTTATCACCTTTCCAGGCATCGGACTGATGTAACCGCCCTTTACTTTCTCCGCTTCCTTCAACGGGAACCTCTCTTTCCTTGTCAAGTTTACGGTTCCATTCTGCGCGTGCTGAACGAAGTAGTCGTTTCCGCTTTTCACAACCGTGAACCGCTCTTGAATACCGTTCAATTCTAAGAGAATTTCATCATCTAAAATCTCTTGAACGTTTACCTCAAATTCATTTTCTCCAATTGAATAAAGAGAAGCGTTGTACTTAACTAAAACCTCCTCTTCTCCATTCAAGAAAGTCTCTTGTTGCGGCTGATAGAAGTTGTTTCTCCAACCGCTTGGCACATTCTGAAGTATGGTCCGTTTGCTTTCGCGTTCTGCTTTGTCAAATGCAGAAGCAGCAATGGCAGCCAATTCAATCGCCTCTTGCGATTGAGCCTTCTCATAGCTGAATTGCTTCTGCAAGAAGTGCGTGTCGTATTTCCCAGCTTGGAAATCGGCATTTGCCAAAATGGCTTTCAGAAAATCCTGATTGGTTGTCAGTCCAAGGCAATTCAGATTGCTCAAAGCCGCACTCATCTTCCGTTGACCTTCTGCCCTGTCCTTTCCGTGCGTTATCAGCTTCGCGATCATCGGGTCGTAATGCGTAGAAATGACCGAACCGCTTTCCACACCTGTTTCAATTCGCAAACCGTCAATCGCTGGCGTTGACCACTTCAAGATCTTGCCCGTTGCAGGCATGAAATTGTTGGCCGCATCTTCTGCGTACAATCGACATTCGATGGCGTAACCGTTGCCTCTGATGTCTTCCTGCGTGACCGAAAGCGGACGACCTTCCGCCACCTCGATCTGCATTTGCACAAGGTCGAGACCTGTGATCTCTTCCGTTACGGGATGCTCCACCTGCAAGCGCGTATTCACTTCCAAGAAGAAGAACTCATTCTTATCCGAAAGGATGAACTCAACCGTTCCAGCATTGTCGTATTTCAACGATTTGGCCGCACGGACAGCCGCTGCGCCCATTTCATTTCGCAGCGCATCACTCAATGCTGGCGATGGACTTTCCTCAATGATCTTCTGGTAACGTCTCTGAATGGAACACTCGCGCTCCAACACATGAATGGCGTTTCCGTGCTTGTCGCCAAAGATCTGGAACTCAATATGTCGTGAGCTTGGGAAATACTTTTCGATGATGAGTTCGTCATCTCCAAAAGCCGAAGACGCTTCTCGTTTTGCAGCATCGATGGAAGCTTTCAGTTCCTTCTCAACTTCTACAATCCGCATTCCTTTGCCGCCACCACCCGCAGCCGCTTTCAGCAATACCGGAAATCCGATTTTCACCGCTTCAGCAGAAAGCGTTTCAATACTCTGGTCATCGCCTTGATAACCAGGAATGACCGGCACTTCGTGCTGGCGCATGATGTCCTTCGCCTTCGACTTGGAACCCATCGCTTCAATGGCTTCAGGTCGTGGTCCAATAAAGATCAGACCTGCATCCTGCACCTTTTTGGCAAAGCCAGCATTCTCTGACAGGAACCCAAAACCAGGATGGATTGCATCAGCCCCAACCTTTTGAGCCATAGCGATGATTTTCTCCTGATCCAAATAGGAAGTAGCCAGTTCGTTCCCACCAATATGGACAGCCTGATCGGCTTCTCTCGTGTAAGGCGTTCCACGGTCAGCATCCGAATAAATGGCCACACTTCGGATGCCCATTTTCTTGCACGTGCGAATGATGCGTGAGGCAATTTCACCTCGGTTGGCGATAAGGATTGAGTTAATAGAGTTGACTGAGTTCATCAGTTGATGATTAGCGAATTAGCGAATGAGGGTAATAGAACGCGGATGACACGGATCGCACGGATTTTCGCGGATAGTTGAAACATATTATTGTTTCGGATTTGAGTATTTAGAATTTCGGATTTCATCCATTTACATTCTGAAAATTCCATAACTGTCAGTGCCTTTGATCGGTGCGTTATTGACCACCGCGAGGCACATTCCCAAATAGTTTCTTGTCTGTCGCGGGTCGATGACACCATCGTCCCATATCTGACCCGTTGAGAACCACGCATCCGATTGTTTCACGGCCTGCTGGATCATGTAATCGCGCATCATTTTCGCTTGGTTCTCATCGAATTCGTTGCCCGCTTTTTTTGCCGCCTGTCGTTGGATGATTTCCATCACTCCAGCTAGCTGTTCAGGACCCATAACCGCAATCCGTGAATTCGGATAGGAGAACAAGAAGTGTGGTTGATACGCGCGACCCATCATCGCGTAGTTACCTGCACCATAACTCGCGCCCATCATAATGGTAATGGCGGGAACTTCTGAGTTGGAAACCGCATTGATCAGCTTCGCTCCGTGCTTGATGATGCCGCCCTGCTCGTAGTCCTTTCCGACCATGAAACCCGTGATATTCTGGAAGAACAGCAGCGGCACATCGTTCTTGTTGCACAGCTGAATGAAGTGCGTTCCCTTGTTGGCGCTTTCGGAAAACAGCACCCCATTGTTGCCGAGAATTCCCACCGGATAACCGTGAATTTTAGCCCAGCCACAGACGAGCGTTTCGCCATGGTCGGGTTTGAATTCGGTGAATTCGGAGCCATCAACCGTACGCGCAATCACCTCACGGATATCAAATGGGATTTTGACATCTGGCGGAACAATTCCGAGCAATTCTTCTTCGGAATAGGTTGGATCTTCGGCCAATCCTTCGGGTTGAAAATGTGTTTTCGGTGGACGCAGCGTTGCGACCAATTCGCGTGCAATACGAATGCCGTCCAGTTCATCTTCAGCCAGATAATCGGAAACTCCCGAGATTTTCGTGTGCATTTCTGCACCACCGAGGGTTTCATCATCCACCACTTCATTCGTAGCCATTTTCACCAGTGGCGGCCCTGCGAGGAAAACTTTCGCTTGCTCCTTCACAAAAATGGAATAGTCGGACATTCCAGGAATGTAAGCACCACCAGCTGTGGCATTTCCGAATACCACCGAAATGGATGGAATACCTTTTTTGGAGCGTCTGGTGATGTCGCGAAAGTTCGTTCCTCCGAGGTTGAAGATCTTAGCCTGATCGGGAAGATTAGCGCCTGAACTTTCCACCAAATTGATGCTTGGAAGTTCATTTTCCTCCGCAATTTCATTCAGCCGCATGGCTTTCTGAAGCGTTGGGAAATCGATGGAGCCACCTTTGTTCGTTCCCACGTTGGAAACCACCAAACACAACCGACCTGAAACGATACCGATGCCGCCAACGGTAGTACCGCCCGTTCCGAAGCCTTTCCCGCCCAAACCCGCCAAAGGCAGAAGTTCTAAAAATGGACTGTCTTGATCAAGGAGTAGTTCGATGCGTTCTCGCGCCAGCAATTTCCCTTTCGAACGTGCACGTTCAATGTGCTTCTCCTGTCCTTGGAATCGGCTTTCTTCGTAATGCTTTTCAAGTTTTTCGAGCAGCTTGAGCATGCCTTCTCGGTTTGAGGCGTACTGCTGCGTTTTCGTATTGACCTTGGATGTGAGTTTCATTGGTTACGAATATTTTGAACCGCGAAGGCGCGGAGATGACCAAAGAGCGCGGGAAATTTATTCAGCCACAGAAACACAGAATGCGCAGAGGGTTTCACTGAAAATAATTTCAATTCTTCTGTGAAAATCCGTGTTTCTGTGGCTAAAATCATGTCTTTACTCGGCATTTTGGACTTCTTCAGTGAAATCGATCTTATTGAAATTGGCGAGACCTTTTTCCGTTAGTAGCGGAATGGTCAAGTTCCAAATGGCGCTACGGGCTTGATTGTAAAGATTTCCCTTCTGATCACGTAACTCGCGCTGCGCCAGCCAGAATGTGATGATCATCCAAACTGTTTCTGCCAATTGCTGGTATTGTCCGAGGCGTGCTTCGGGCTTCATATTCCCTGAACCAACCGAGTAATCGATAATGGCTTTGATGTATCTGATCTGGTTTTTGAATTGTCCGCGCATTATTTCAGCCAAATGTGGATAGGCTCTGCTCACCTCCAAGATGTCTTGTTGTAGAAAGCGATATCGCTCATACAATTGCAACAACGGAACCATCTGTCGGTGAATGTTCTCAATGGACGGAATCATCTGCACCGAATCAAGCATCACATTCCGCTCTTCAATAATGCGGTCATGGATGGCCTCCATCAACTCTTCCTTCTTTTTGAAGTGATAAGTAAGGTTTCCAAGGCTCATGTCCAACTCATTCGCAAGGTCGCGCATTGTCACACTTACAAAGCCTTTCGCATTGAAAAGCTCCACAGCAGTTGTGATGATGCGTTCCTTGGTAGTTGACATTAGTACAGCAAAACCATTATCGAACACAATAATAGTACAATTGTACTAATTAATTTGACCGAACAAATAGAATTCATGGAAATTACAGCACCGTTGAAAATCGCTTGAAACGTAATCGATTCGAAAGCTTGCGTTCTTCATCCGGCCATTATTCACTCGTTAGACATGTAATAATTAAGGTTGAATTGAAATTCCATTCGTTGGTAATTATTCCCAAGGTCATTCCAACTCAAAACCTATTAAAACCAACCCAAAGCAGCCATTTTAGACTTGAAACTTATGGCTTGATGATGAATTGATTCATGATTTCTTCTTGAGGAACTTTATACAAAGGATGGCGCGCATCTGATGTATTAACCTTTCAAAATCAAGAAGTCATGAAAAATCTTAAACACATTTTACTCGGAGTCCTTATCCAAGCACTCGTAACGTCATTGACTTTTGCTCAATCAAATACAGGCGCCATCATTGGTTCCATTGTAAGCGAGCTGAAGGAAGCGATGCCGTTGTGCACGATCCTTCTGATAAAGGATTCTGAGATCGCAACCGGAATCATTACCGATGTCAATGGTAATTTCATCATCGGCAATGTGGAGCCTGGTCTCTACGACCTCAAGATCTCGAGTGTCGGCTTTGCATCCAAGTACATAAGCGACATCCGTGTTGACGGCAAAGAGATCAACATTCCTACGATTGAAATGAGTTGGGGAATTCAGCTCAGTTCGGTGGTTTGCTCCGACTACCGTCCGTTCTGTAGTAAACCGTGCGGTTTCGGTTGCATCTGCGAATGCTGTGTTCCCCCAGTTGAATTTCAACGGAAAGAACCCGCAAACCACGCAGGCGCCATCGTAAAGGTTGACACCACCAGTTTTCTGGCTCTGACCAGTTGGCGCAGCTCGAAGTAACCTTCGGCAATGGGAAGTTGCGCCTTCCCGAAAATCAATGCTAAAAGCAAACCTGAACATGGATGGCAATGGCCATCTACAGGACAATCCTATCTCAAACTCTAATACCTAAAGTCATGAAAAAGCTCATTCAAATTCTATTGGGAGTGATCGGCCATTTGCTGATAACCTCCTTTGTTCTGAACCCGGAAACAGGTTCCATTTCAGGAATTGTAGTAGACGACCAGAAACAACCCATTCCATTTGCCAACGTGGTTGTAATGCAACACGGACAACAAATAGCCGGTGCATCAACCGACTTTGACGGAAAATACAAGATCAACGGTCTGCAGCCCGGAACGGTGGATATGATCGCCTCTGTGGTAGGGTTCACTTCGCAAGAGAAACGCGGGGTCATCATCCAAGCCGATAAGATCTTGTTCGTTGACTTTGTGCTGGAAGCTGGCGTAAAACTGGATGAAGTTGTAGTTGTTGATTACGAAGTACCGCTGATCTCGAAAGACGCGAGTTCGGCCATGACCATTTCGGGCAGCAGCTTGAACCACATGCCAGGCATGGGTTCTACAGGCGTTTCGAGACGGGAAATTCGCAGCATGCCAAGCCGTGGTGCCAATAGCGCGGTTACTATTGCAGCAAGTGTGCAAGACAATGATGGTCAGATCGGCAGTTACAAAGGTTCGCGAAGCGGTGCCACCAACACTTACATAGATGGTGTTAAAGTGCGAGGAAGTGTCAATCTTCCGCAGGCAGCATATGAACAGGTTTCTATTGTAACTGGTGGCATTCCAGCAGCTTACGAGGGAAGTGCTTCAGAAACTCTTCCGCCAGCACCAATAGGTGCCACCGTTCTCGCGCACAATTCGTCCTCGGAATCTGTCGCTTCTAAACGCAAGAAAAAGCAGTTGGAACCGGAAGGCCTGACCGCAGGTTACGACCTGTACCGACAGCAAACCTTCAAAAGCGTGTTCTCAGAGCCGTTGTCAACTTTCTCTATCGATGTGGATGCTGCTTCGTACAGTCAGATCAGACGGAGTTTGAACATGGGTTCGCTGCCTCCAACAGAAGTCGTTCGCATTGAGGAAATGATCAACTACTTCAAATACGATTATCCGCAACCTGAATGTGAGGATCCATTCAGCATTTCGAGCGAAGTAAGTGTATGTCCGTGGAACGAAAGCCACAAGTTGGTGCATATTGGTCTACAGGGCAAAGAACTCCAATTGGATAAGCGACCCAAGAACAACCTGGTCTTCCTGATCGATGTTTCGGGCTCCATGTCGGATGACGACAAACTTCCGTTGCTCAAGCGTTCGCTCAGATTACTGGTGAACGAACTGGAGGAGACCGACAAGATCTCCATTGTGGTGTATGCGGGAGCTGCCGGACTGGTGTTGCCTTCTACTTCCGGTGAGAAGAAAGAGCGTATTCTCGAAGCCATCGGCCAACTCAATTCGGGCGGATCGACCGCTGGTGGAGCTGGAATTCATCTCGCCTACGCTATCGCGGAAAAACAATTCATCAAAGGCGGAAACAACCGTGTCATCCTCTGCACCGATGGAGATTTCAATATGGGCGTTTCGGATGCAGGCGGACTTGAAAAGCTGATAGAGAAGAAACGTGAATCCGGTGTATTCCTTACTGTGCTTGGCTTCGGAACAGGCAATTTCCAAGATCATAAAATGGAAGTTCTGGCGGATAAGGGCAATGGCAATTTCGCCTACATCGACAATCTACAGGAAGCACAAAAAGTGCTGGTGCAAGAATTCTGGGGAACGCTTTTCACCATCGCCAAGGATGTGAAGGTCCAGATCGAGTTCAACCCTGCGAATGTACTTGCCTACCGATTGATCGGCTACGAGAACAGACGTTTGGCTGCTGAGGATTTCAACGATGACCGAAAGGATGCAGGCGAGTTGGGCGCTGGCCACACAGTAACCGCGCTGTATGAGGTCATTCCCGTTGGAGGAGAACTTTCGGACGATAGACCATTGGTTGATTCGCTGAAATATCAGCTTACAAAACCATCCGTGCAATCTGGTTTTGATGATGAGTTGCTGACTGTCAAACTTCGTTTCAAAAAACCAGATGGAGATATAAGCAAGTTGATCTCCAAGCCCGTAAAAAACGAGGCGATCGATCTGGCCGCAAGTTCAGAGAACATGCGATTCTCGGCCGCCATATCGCAGTTCGGAATGATCCTTCTGGACGCGGAACTGAAACCCGCACAGCGTTTGGATCAGATCCAGAAAGTGATCGATCTGGCAAAAGGCAGCAAAGGAACAGACGAAGATGGCCGAAGGGCTGAATTCGTAAGAATGGCGGAACTGGCCATGGTAATTGATTGAACATTTGGTTGTTTGGTTGGGTGATGGGAGGGTTGTCTTCAGGCAACCTTCCCTGTTTTTGTGCAATTGAAACCCGAATTTCTCACCTTTGCCAACCATGAAAAATGCAACCCGAATTTTCTTGGCGGCTCTCTTGCTCAGCGCTTGTTCCAACAAGCTATTTGAAAGCAAATGGAAGCAGCCTCAGACCGAATCTAAATCGTTCCGATTTTACAATGCCGATTCGAAGATCCGATACAATATTGAGAACGACTCGACCAATCTGTACTTCTCATTCGATGTGGTGGATCAGCTCACCATCCAGAAAATTCTGACCACGGGTCTGCGCGTGTTCATCGATCCAACAGCAAAGAACAAGCAGAAGAATGAAATTCAATTCCCGATCTATTCCGACAAGGTTCCAATATCCGAATTGGAAGAGTATGGAACTCAGTACGACCAGAGCATTCAACTTGGCAAAGAACGGCTGGACCAGATGATTCCGACAGATGGCTATCTGAAAGTCGGTGAAGAGACCGCGCAGATATTCAACCATGGCGAGAAGGACGGCTTTCAGGTCAGTTTGGAGTTCGACAAATCGCGGTCGCTGGTTTACCACGCCATCATTCCCTTAGCGGCCATCGGAGCCGAATCAGACATTGTCTCTGTAGGAATTGAAACTGGAGGTTATGAGATGCCACAGCAGAGCTACAGCGACCCGAATGCAAGTGTGGTCAATCCGAACCAACTTACTGCTGGCGACCGCGCCATGGGCCGTACAGCAAACAATCCTTATGGCGGAGGACTGAATTCTCCTCAAGCAAGCACTGCCGCCAGCACTGCTCTTCGGACATCAAATAATTACAACCCGTTTGCGGACCCCATCAGGTTTTGGGTGAAGGTGAGACTTGTGGAGAAGAAGTGACAAGCTTCGAAAAAGCATCGTCATAATTGGCAATCTGCTTGGTCCAATCATATCGTTCCACAAAACTTCTTGTTTGCTGTTTGCGAAGGATGGATACATCCCTGATCCAACGCTGCAATTTATCCACCAACTCCCCGGTTTCGTAGAAAAACGTGTAATGAAGTAGTTCTGGAACGTGTTCTGGGTAAGCGAGTCGCTTCGGCAGCAATGGTTTCACGTTACAGTACATGGCCTCCACCACACTTCCTCCAAAGAAATCCTGATAGGATGTGACGGGAAGCATATCGCATTGACCGAGCAAGCGGACATATTCTTCCCTGCTTTCAACAAATCCCCAATGAAGGATATTCGGTTCCAAACGCTTTTTGGCCTCATCAAAAATGGCTGGGGAATTTTTGAAGCGTTCACCAAGAACCACCAGTTTAAAATCCCAACCCCGCCTCTGTATCTCAAACAAAGCTTCAAAGAACTCCTCTGGGTTCTTATCATATTCCCAACGGTGATTCCACAGAATTACCGCTCGTTTCGGTCTCTCGGTAATTTCCGAAACGATCGGATCCATCGACCTGAGATCCATTCCCAAATAGAGAACTTCGCTTTTGCGCGCAATCGTTGCGACCGTATTTGAATTGGTATGATCCGGAAACTGTTTCAAAAAAGCAGGCAGCGTACTCAGGAATGAAGTGCGGTGGTACTCTGAATTGAAGAAAACCCGATCGGCTGCTAATGCAGATGTGTAATTGATAAATCCGTAATGATTGTCGCGTTTCAACCGCAAATCCTCATCATTCGGTGACCAAGGATAAGTGAGTTGATTCTCATGAAAGTAAACAGCAGTGGGAACAGAAGCCGTTCTTTCACGAGTAAGGCTGAGGAACGATGAAAGGTCCAACATATCAGTGGCAAGAATCAGATCTGGTTGGAAATCACACGCCAAAAACTGCTCCGCCAGCGTAATTGCACCGCCATGCATGCGCCATTTCCAATGGCGGCCAGGCAACGTGAGCAGTCTTACCTCATGCTCGCTATGTTCCGAATAACCCTCGGCCCATTGCAAATGTGATCCAGTACCATAAGGTTCAATCAACAATATCTTCACATCATTCCTGTTTGATTTTCAGCTAAACTACCTCGTATCGTAGTGCTGAACTTTAAAAATGAACAAAATTCGGTCAGAACCATCTACTACACATCTTACCCATTCTTTCGGATTTGATACCTTTGATTTCGTGCGGATATTATTTTCAATAGTATTGTTTTCTGTGTTATGCGTCAGCTCGGTTCGGGCTCAGACAGCCGAAGACTACTATCGTAAGGCCGAACTGAAAGTTACCATGCAGGACTTCCGCGGAGCTTTGAACGACCTGAACAAGGCCATTGAAGTTGACCCACGCTACATCAGAGCTTTCAACTTTAGAGGCTATGTGAAGGACGAGTTGGATGACTATTACGGAGCCCTGAAGGATTATAATATTGCTATTTCCCTGAAGGGCGATTACAGCGATGCTTACGCGAACCGCGGCAAAGCCAAACGCAAATTGAATGACTTCAACGGGGCGATCACCGATTACACCACAGCCATAGAACTGAATCCGACCGACAAGGAAGCCTATCTCGGACGCGGTCTGGCGTTGAAGGACATGAAGAATTATAACGCAGCCATTGACGATCTGGACAAAGCTGCCAAACTCGACCCCAACTACGCGAAAACCTACACAGCCCGTGGCGAGGTCAAGTATCTGAAAGGCGATGTTGCCGGGGCATGTGACGATCTGCGGCACGCTCAAAAACTCGGTTACATGGTGGCCATGGCCTCATTCAGCGACTATTGTGACGATTGATTCCGATCGTTCATATTTTATCTGCTCTTCATTTGGTCTGTTAAGTATTTTTGGCAAGTCAAAAACGCCAACATAAACGAATGCTACGAACACTTTTTGCCCTGATTCTTGCCTTTTCGGTAAACCTGACAATAGCCCAAACCGCTGAAGAATATTTCAAAGATGGTGAGGCCAAAATGGCCGAAGGAAACTTTACCGAAGCCATTGATGCACTGAATCAGGCTGTTTCCAACGACAAGACAAACACCAAGTACCTTCTCAAACGCGGTGAGGCCAAGTACAAGGCGGGCAAAGGCATCTTGGCCATTCAAGATTTCAACAAGGTCATTCAGTTGGATTCTGAGAACAGCATGGCTTACGCATTGCGCAGCGCCATCTATATTGATATGAAAGACTACAAAGGTGCCATTGCCGATTGTCAAAAGGCATTGGAATTGAATCCGAACAACGAAATGGCTTACGTGAGAATGGGAGATTCCTATTTCGCCATGGAGCCTGCCGATTATGTAGAGGCCATGAAAGCGTACAACTACGCCATCAACCTGAACCAGAACAACAAGACCGCCCTGCACAACCGAGGCGTTGCCAAGAAAGAACTGAAGGATTATTACGGGGCCATAGATGATTTCAACAAGGCGATCATCATCGATGCTGAGTTCGGTTCTGCCTACATGCAGCGCGGCATTGCCAAGAGTTTGGTAGGTGATACACCTGGGGCTTGCATTGATTGGTACTTGGCCGGTGAAATGGGGCAAGAAGAGGCGCAATCCTACATTGCCACCCGCTGCAACCAATAATTCCTGCGAATGAAAAGTGCCGAACAGTATATTGCCGATGCCGACCTGAAATTCGAAAGCAAGGATTTTGAAGGGGCCATCGAAGATTACACAAAGGCACTTGAACTGGATCCGAAAAACCCCGACATCTTTTACAACAGAGGGTTGGCGGCTTTCTTTTCCAATGAGATAAGCAGAGCTTACCAAGATCTTTCCAGCGCGCTGGAACTGAACCCAAAGCACGAGGACGCGCTTTTCAACCGAGCCCGTATCGCGGCCATGTTGGGTTCGTACGAAAAAGCGTTTCAAGACTACACTTCGGCCATTGCCATCAATTCGGAGGATGGTGAACTTTATACAAACCGTGGTGCGGTAAGAATGCAGTTGAAAGACCTTGCCGGGGCGGTTGCTGACTTCACCAAAGCGCTTGACCTGAACCCTTCTGACGGAAAAGCGTATTTCAACCGCGGAATGGTCTATCTGAAGATGAATTACAGCGATCATGCCATGAGCGATTTTGCGATGGCGTATCAGAATGGCGTAATTCAGGCCAAAGAAGCACTGCTTTCGTTACAGAACTGAACTGCTCATGCTGTCTAATCGTTTTCAAAAATCCATCGGGTTTCTTCTATTTTCATTGATCATTGCGGTCAATTTTTCGTTCGGTCAAACATCGAAGGACGTTTTCATTCAAGGGCTGCTTCACTCCAATAAGGGAGAAGATGAGCAGGCGCTGCCTTTTTTCAACCGTGCCATCGAAATGAAACCCGATTATTTCGAGGCCATTATGATGCGTGGATCCACATACATGAACCTTGGAAGCCAAATGAATGCAATAATGGATTTCGACAAGGTCTTAGAACTGGATCCAACCTTGGTTAAAGCCTACAATTACCGCGGCTTCTGCTATTTGGAATTGAAGGATCTGAGACGTGCAGTACGGGATTTCTCCAAGGTCATCGAGTTGAAACCGGACTATCCGAATGCATACGAAAGCCGAGGTTATTCTGAGAGTCTGCTCAACCAGCATCAGGAGGCTTTGGAAGACTACGATCAAGCAATTTCGATGAAGCCGGATTTCCATGAGGCCTATCATCACAGAGCGTGGTCAAAAGTGGCGTTGGGAGATACGACCGGTGCGCTTTCCGATCTGGCCAAAGCCATCGAGATCAATGGAGATATTGCGCTTTACCATGATGACCAAGGGCTTTTGCAAATGCAGACCAAGAATCTGAAAGAAGCCTACAAGAGTTTCAGCCAGGCGATCAAAATCGACCCGAACATGGCCGTTGCCTATCTGCATCGAGGCCAAGTGAAAATCGACATGGGTAAACCCAAACCGGCCTGCAAAGATCTTTCTGCTGCCGCTGAACTCGGAAATGCCGAAGCGAAAGAGTTGTTGACCATCCATTGCGTGGATGAGCAAGAAACTGAAAAGACAGAAAAAACCGAGGAAGATTCCCCGCAGGAGAAGAAGTCGAAGGGGAAAAAGGACGATTCCGAAGAGTAAAACATCTGTATGAATCTGGATATTCCATTGGCTGAACAACTGCGTCCCGAAACGCTGGACGATTATGTTGGTCAGGAACATCTGGTAGGTGAAAATTCAATCCTTCATACGGCTATCCGTTCGGGTCAGATCCCATCCATGATACTTTGGGGTCCTCCTGGAACCGGAAAAACCACGTTGGCCCACATCATTTCGCTCAATCTGAACCGGCCGTTCTACAACCTCAGCGCCATCAATTCGGGTGTTAAGGACGTTCGGGAAGTAATTGACAAGGCCAAGGAAAAGGGACTTTTTTCGAAGCAGGGAAAACCGATCCTGTTCATTGATGAGATCCATCGTTTCAGCAAATCACAGCAAGATTCGCTTTTGGGAGCGGTGGAAAAAGGCATCGTTACCTTGATAGGTGCCACCACGGAAAACCCTTCGTTTGAGGTCATCTCAGCCCTACTTTCCCGATGTCAGGTTTATATTCTGAGATCACTCGAACGAAGTGACCTTGAAAAACTGCTTGAGAAAGGGCGAAAGAAACTCGAACAGGATCCAGACCTGAAGATCACCATCAAAGAAACTGAGACCATGCTCCGATTTTCGGGAGGCGATGCCCGAAAACTGCTGAACAATCTTCAACTCATTGTGAGTTCGCAGAATGGGAAAAAGGTGACCATAACGAATGAGATGGCTGCGGAATGCTTGCAGAACTGGGTTTCCAATTATGACAAGAACGGAGAGAATCATTACGACATCATTTCTGCTTTCATTAAATCTATGCGTGGTAGCGACCCGAACGCATCGCTTTATTGGCTTGCCAGATTGATGGCCGGTGGCGAAGACCCGAAATTCATCGCCCGTAGAATGCTGATACTTGCATCTGAAGATATTGGTGCAGCCAACCCAACAGCGCTGGTGCTGTCCAACAGCTGTTTTCAGGCCATCAATGTGATCGGGTATCCGGAGGCCGAACTGATTTTGGCGCAAACAGCCGTCTATTTGGCCAACTCGCCTAAAAGCAATGCCACCTACAGCGCCCTGAAAACGGCCAAGCAAATGGCAAAGGATCATGGCGACCTTCCCGTTCCATTGCACCTGCGCAACGCGCCAACCAAACTGATGAAAGAGATCGGGTATGGCGCAGAGTACAAGTATGCTCACGATTACGAGCAGAACTTCATCGACCTTGAATTTCTGCCCAAAGAACTATCCGGGCAGCGGATCTATGAACCACAGAATAACCCTCGCGAACTTGCCGACCGCAAGAGATTGAACGCGCTTTGGAAAAAGAAATACGGCTATTAGAAGGCTCTCAGCAGTCCCCACTTTTCCACATCGCTGACGCTGATCACTGCCGCAGCAACACCTCCAGTGCAATACTCAATAACCCGACCACCGACAACCCCGGCAAGTTCATGAAGTGGGTCACCTGAAATATCGTACAGATTCAAACCGAAGACGCAAACCAAAAAGTATGCAACTCCCAATGTCATTCCTATACTAAGCCCTTTTGTAATGGGCGAAGAGTTGAACCCAGCGTAATAGAAGAACCAATGAAATACCGCATTCGAGACCAGCACGATCGAAAGCTGGGTAACGATCATCAGTTCTACCGAAATTTGATGTACCGATGTCACAATATGATTTCCAAATAATCCGGAGACACTCATCAAAGCTGAAATGAAAAACAAGATCACCGATGTCATCAGGTAAGAGACGATCACTTTTTTGGCCGAAGTGGTTTCCATGTGAATTAAGGTTTTGGGTTTTCGTGCGTGATACGTGTGAATGAGGAAAATGTTCCGAACGCTCGTAACAGACTACGATTCAGCTGCAACAGAACCATCTTTCCATAAACTATTCTTGCATCTGTTTCCGTTTATGATGCTTGCCATTATTCCTACTTTTAGGCTCCGAATGAAAAAAGGTCTGATACGTTCCATTCTTCTCTTTGTACTGGTCTCGGCAGGGCTGCTCTCAGGATGTAAACAGGATATTGGGGCATCAAAATGGGACGTGGATGTTCTGACACCGATCGTCAAGACCAAGTTGACAATGGCAGACCTTTTGGCCGACTCGCTGCTCACCGCAGATGCAGAAGGGGCCCTGCGGTTGAAAGTGGAAATGCCGCTGATCGATCTTTCATTGGATTCGCTTCTCAAAATCCCAGACACAACGATCTCAAAACCGATCAGTTCCCCCGCCAATTTGAATAATATTCCCCCCGGCACCAACTTGCTTCCGCTGACAGACGAGACCAAATATGACCTCGGTGATCTTGCATTGAAAAGAGTGATTCTCCGTTCCGGAAAACTTCAATTGAGAGTAAAAAGCGTACTCGAAACTGCGGTGGATTTCACCTATCAGATTCCTGCGGCAAAACTCTACGGAGTTCCATTTGAGGCGTCAAGGACAGTTCCCGCAGGAAGTATTTCGGATACGGCCATTTCCGAATTTGAATTCAATTTGACTGGTTATGACATTGATCTCCGTGGTATTGCCGGCACTGGATTTAACACGTTTACAACGGTTTACGTTATAAAAACATCGGAAAGCGGTGATACGGTCTCGATTCCAGCGAATCAGAATTTTCTGATCTTGGAGTATTCTTTTGTAGGTATTGTTCCGAACTACGGCTCAGGGTATTTTGGGCAACAGAGTTCTTCGTCAGACGACCAGAACACACAGATAGATGTGCTGAAACGCATTACCGAAGGTCAGATGTTCTTAGATTCGGTAACCATTGGGCTTACCATGACAAACGGTGTGGGAGCCGATGCTTCTTTCCTGCTGAGCAGTCTTCGTTCGGAGAACACACGGCAGAACACGACCATTGAACTGAACCACGAAATTGTTGGGAACACGATCCTGCTAACACGTGCACTTGATCCCGATGGGAATGCGGAAAGCGTCATCGCATCGCAACGCCATTATGTGCTTGACAATTCAAATTCGAACATCAAACCGTTCATTGAGAATCTTCCAGACCAACTGGGATTCACGTTCAATTTCGAACTCAATCCATTGGGAAATGTCTCGGAAGGAAACGATTTCTTCTATTACGACAGACCGTTTCAAGCGCTGATGGACATTGACATTCCGCTTCGCACAACGCTTACGGATCTTACACTGGTAGACACATTAGATTGGAACTTAGCCGAAAACACGGTTGTTGATGTGGTGAACAGCGGGAGTTTTACGCTTGTTGCCAACAACGGTTTTCCGCTCGAAGGTTTGATCGAACTTATCCTACTTGATGAAAATGGTGCCGAACTCGATACACTGATGGCACCTTCTACGATCACAGCTCCGAATGTAGATTCGCAGAATAAGGTGATTGTGCCATTGGAATCGCGGATCGAAATTCCAGTTTCAAACGAAACTGCGGAGATTCTGCCTCAGACCAGACAGGTCCGTATTCAGGTCAGGTTCAATACTGCGGGGCAACCTGACCTTGTCCAATTCTACGACACCTATGGAATTGACGTGAAACTGATTGGAAACTTCAACATCAACATCGGACCATCATTGCCTTGAAAAGACTGCTGCTGCCTTTCCTTCTGTGTGCTGCGATGAGTTCGAATGCACAGTTCCGAAACACGGTCTACTCCAATTGGGATTCCGGTTACGCTGTGGGAGCTTTCGGAAGGTATCAGGCAAGTTCCAACGCCATTACGTCCAATCTTCTGTGGAAGGTCTATCAGGGGAAATTTCTTGACAGGAATCTTCGGGATAAGGTGAGCGGAATGCATTCAAAGATGAACCGTTTTGGGGTAGATCTTGATTATGGCATCTACGCGCGCCACATTCCAGACAGTGTGAAAGGAATTGGTTGGTTCGTAAAGATTGCCGACCGAACCCACATTGACGGGAAATACCCGAAAAACCTCTTTGACGTGGCCATGTTCGGAAACGCGCAATTTGCCGGACAGAACATCAAATTATCTCCCATAAATCTCAATCTGCTCATGTACAGTCAGTTTGAGGTCGGGATTCTGAAGAACATCAAGAAGACCAACGGTACTTGGAATATCGGATTTGGACTTTCGCTGCTTACGGGAAAGAAGAATCTGAATCTGAAAATTGATGAGGCGGAACTTTATACCGATCCGGATGGCGAATACCTTCAAGGAGTTCTGCAAGGAACGTATCGCTCTGCTTCGCTTTCCAGCGGCCAGTACATTGCAACAAACGGGCTCGGATTCAGCGGCTCCCTCAACATCGGTTACAATGCTGCCAAATGGGGAATCAAGTTTGAAGCTGACGATCTGGGGCTGATCAGCTGGAAAAAAGACCTGAAGCAGACCGATCTTGATTCTGCCTTTACGTTTGAAGGTGTGGATGTGAATCTGTTTGCCGCAGGCGGAAATCCTTTCAATTCGGCCAATCTGGATTCTGTTGTTTCTGGAGTTGCCACCAATGTGAAACTCGACAAATACATCACCTCCGTTCCGGGAAGGATGCGTTTAGAAGGCCATTACAACTTGAACGAAAAGAAGTGGCGACTCTATTTTGGTGTTCAGTATCGGATTGCACCAGGCTACATTCCGTACGCATACGTTGGCACCAACTCTCCGTTAGGAAAAGGATTCTTTATTGATGGAAGGTTCGCTTATGGTGGTTTCGGAAGTTGGAACTTGGGACTGGAGTTCCGTAAACGTTTTGGAGAAACCTTTGAAGTGAAACTGGGAACAAACAATTTGGAAGGTTACCTTCTTCCGATGGTCGGCACATCTCAAAGTGCTTACGTCAGTTTGGTCGGGTTCTTCTAAGGATCAGTTCAGTTTCACCAACTTGCCTGTGGCCAGAATGCCATCTCCAGACACCAGTCTGTACTGGTAGATTCCTGCTTGCAGATCCAATTGCCCAAGGGACTGATTTCCAGACATGACAGTTTCTTGCTCCGCCAACTGACCGACAGCGTTGAATATCTGCAACTGCATTTGACCCCGAACTCTTGTTTTCAATTCATCGAAATTCTGAACAAAAAGCGTAGCCGATTGGTCAGAGATCGGATTCGGACCAATGGTCACCCCGAACGTTCTGCCACCAAGATCGATCTCATTGACGCCAAGCTGAGGGTTGACCACACCACCGTTGAGTCCCATCTTCAACAGGTAAACGTCATCAAACTTGTTCAGAAATCCTCCTGTTACTCCGGCAATGATATAAGCGTCATCTGACGTTCTTTTAATATCGAAGCCGCGGTCATTCTGTGCACTTCCCCGCGAAGCCGCCAAGCCGTCAAACCACATGTCCTGAGTTACGCGTGCTACGCGGACGTCTTCTTTTCCAAACTCACTGTCCTCCACGTAACCAACGGTAACCAAGCTGCCCGATTGCTCCTCAATCACATCCAACCAATACTCATCCGTACTGCCATCCTGCAAAAGAGCATTGATGGAATCTCCATCCGAACTGATCTTGTACATCATAAAATCACCTTCACCAGGTGAATGGCTGAATGTTCCACCCACAACCACCACATTTCCATCATAGGTAGTGCAAGATCCATAACCGTATTCGTCTTCAGCCCACCCATAAGCTCCGGTCCAAATGGTGTCTCCGGAAGCATCGGTCTTTACCAGATAGATGTCCTTCTTTCCAGCTCCATAGCTTTCCGTGTAACCTGTGAGATAAAAACCTCCTTCGGTGGTCAGAGAAATGGCCTCACCACTTTCCAGCCGAGAACCACCGTATGTCTTGGCCCAGAGTTTATCTCCATCGCTGTTCACTCGCACCAGATAGAAATCGCCATTTCCATTTCCGTAACTGTAGGTCTGTCCCAAAAGCACGCAACCACCATCTGGCAAAGCCACCAATTGTCTGCAAAATTCCCAGTCGGAACCTCCATACTGTTTTGACCAGAGAAGATCTCCGCTCATGGTCAATTTCATGAGAAGCATCTGATAACTGCTGTCGACAGTTTCGGTGTAACCTCCAATGAAAATGTACCCATCAGAAGAAAGTTGCATCGAGGTGGCTTGATCGGCATATTGCTCACCATAAGTGTATCGCCACTCCTCATATCCGGCCGTATCGGTTTTGAGTAACAGCACCTGGCTGCTCATTTCATCATCGAAACTGCCCGATGAACCAGCAACGAGATAACCATCATCAGAGGCCTGAATCACTTCGCAACCCGAATCGTAACCGTTGCCACCGTAAACCCGCTGAAAGAGGTATTGGGCCGATGCATACTGAACACCCGTCAACAGACAGAAAACCACGGAAAACAACAAACGAAGCATGTACACAAAGAACCCATTATTTGGTGACATTTGAAAGCATTGCCAAACGCCTCCAAAACCGACAACAATCCAATTTTCAGGTTGCTCCGTTTATCATTCTATCTTGCCTTCCTGAATTATGAATTTTCGAAGAAGTGAAATGGTTGGATAAAATACCGACTTGGATGGTAGCAGGTGTGCTTACGGCTGTTGCGTTTGGTGTTCGCTGGCTGCATCTCACCTCGACTGATATCGCAGGAGACGAACCCTTTTCCATCTTCATTTCACAGCTCAATCTGGGCGCGATGATCCGTTTTCTCAGCACAGGAAATAATCCCCCGTTGTTCGAGATGGTGCTACATTACTGGATCCTTTGGTTTGGAACTTCAGAAGTGTCGCTTCGGTTGTTGCCTGCCATTTTCGGTTCGCTGACGGTCATTCCTGTTTTTCTTGCTGGAAAGCGGTTTTTCAATTCAGGCGTAGCCATAATCGCCAGCATCCTGTTTGTCTTCTCTATTTATCACATCCGCTTTGCCCACGAGATACGTGTCTATTCGCTATTCAGTCTCGCAACTGCTTGGACCATGTACTTCTTTCTCTCGGCAATTAGGAATCCGAGGGCTTGGGGAAATTGGATCGCGGTCGCTCTCTGCAACGTAATTCTGCTGTACTCGCACTTCACTTCATTCTATATCCTTCTTGTCGAAGTGGGCTGTGGTTTTCTTTTCGTTGAACGCAAAAACTGGAAATTCCCGATCGGAGCATTGGTCGCATCTGTAGTTTTTTACACGCCTTATCTATACACTTTCATTCTGCGTTTTGGCGATGTGTCGAACAATGGAACGTGGGTAAGCCCTCCCGGTTTGGGTGAGGTCTACGGCAGCGTCAATCTCATGCTCAATCAGCGTCTGACCACACTTGCCATTCTCGTGAGCATCATCTTAGGAATTGGACTTACGGGAAAATGGAACATCAAGGATTGGATTCTGAAAATCCGGAACAAAGCGGCTTTGACTGTTCTTATCTGGTTTGTTCTTCCTTACTCTTTGATGTACCTGATCTCGGTGACGTTCATACCCATGTTCATCGACCGCTACATTCTCTACACATCCATACCGCTTTTTCTCACCATCGGGTGGATCACCACTTTGGTTTGGGAAGAAACCAAATGGCCTTGGCTTGGAGTGTTGATCATCGCGATCGGTTCAATTGCGACCACAAATCTGAACCCTCCAAACAATCGTGAGATCAAGAAAACGGTGGCTTTCATAGATCAACGTCACAACGAAAATTCGCAGGTTTACATCTGTCCGGATCATTTCTCTTTGGCCTACGCATTTCATCACGACCGTTCGCTTTTCAATCAGGTAAATCCATCTTCAGATGAGCCGATAAAAGAGATCAACGACATTCTGATGAAAAACGGAATCTTTCCTGTATCTGGAGTAGACGAACTCGACTTGGACAATAACGGTCAGGTCATTTTTCTGGATGCAGATTCCAAATTCGTGTTGCCTGACAATAAGATCTTAGAGACCCTCCATTCCCAGCTTCATCTGGTTGATTCGGCACATTTCCATCAGATCTTTGATGTGTACGTGTTCGAACCGAACCGCTAAATAAAAACTCAGTTCAGCCAAAAAGTTTCGATGACACCTCCCATGGTGTGGCCGAAAACGCTGCAATGGATCTTGCCGTCTTCCATCAGATCCAACCGCATGAATCCATAATTCTGGTCATCCATGTATTTGGCCATGTAGCGGTCGCCTTTCAATTCCGAGCGCTTGCTTCCAGCTCCGCTCACTAAAAAGTGGTTCTTATTCTTGACGAAGTACTGGAGGCTGTGATCGTGACCTGAAACGTAGACCAGATTCTCATACTTGTCCAGAACCTCAAGTACCCGATTGCGGATGCACTTGTAACGCGGCTGCGGAATGTCCTGCACCAATGCGCGGTTCAAACCCAAAAGACCGAACAATGGGAATGGCGGAACCCAATTGAGAATGGCGCGCCAAGGCTGCATAGGTGCGCCATGATGTCCATTGCTGAACATGGGATGATGCCCTGCAATGACCGTGATCCGCCCCTGCGACTGCGAGTATGCGATTAGGCTGTCCAATTGCTGAAGAAACATACGCTCCATAGCACGTTTCCCCAATCCATTTTCGGTCGGCACTTTATGGAAAAACTGATCCTGCAACCACCATTGCAGATCGATGGCAATGACGTTGTAACCGAACTCTTCCACTTCTTCGAAAACCGGACCTGGCAATCCTTTGCTTGGTATGAAAACATGGCCTGAGTCGTTCTTGATCGTTCTGTCATTTGCGTAGTACTCTTCCACAAACTTAGCCTCTTCCTGAACCAACTGATACCCTTGCCACTTTCCAGCCTTCCAATCGTGGTTGCCCGGAATCCAGAAAACATAGCCTTCGTGATCTTTTGTCCGCTCCAATTGCGCCAGCAATTTAAGTTCCGACATCTTCCTTTTACGGCTGCCTTCTTTGCCTTCCAACCCTGCCGGGTAGATGTTGTCTCCAAGAAACATGACCGTGCTGTTCCTATGCAGCATCAGGTCTTCCTCCAGCAACATGAGCGCGCTTCCCGGAAGCGTGTCCTTTCCTGCATCACCGATCAGGTAAATGGAATGCTTGACGCTTTGGGCGAAACTGCCCAAAGCCAGAAAGATCAGCACGGAAAGAAGCGTTCGGAATTTACTCACCGCTCAGCACCTTGAATTCGGTTCTCCGGTTCTGCGCGCGACCTTCAGGCGTTTCGTTGGTGGCCACGGGCTGCTCTTCGCCATATCCCTTGTATTGAATGCGGTCGGCAACAATTCCATGATCGATCAGATATTGCCTAACCGACTTGGAACGATTCTCAGAAAGAATCTGATTATCCGATGCCTCACCCACATCATCTGTGTGGCCACCGATCTCAATATGAATGGTCGGATTGTTCTCCATAAAAGCGACCAGTTTATCCAACTCAACCTTCGATTCTGGTAGCAGATCGTACGATGCCGTTTCGAAGAAGATGTTCTTCAAAACCACTTTCTCGCCATACTTTATCGGTTGCAATTCCACATCCATGCGATACGGTTTGGTCATATCATGCTCCGCTGGAAGCGAAAAATGTTCGGAATAAAAGAGGTACTTATCCTGCGAAACATTCAGGGCATATTCATGATCCACAGGCAACGTCACGAGAAAATTACCCGTTACCGGATCGGACGAAGACTCAACCACAACCTTGGAACTCTCCAGATCGATCAGCTCAAACTTGGCACCAAGCGGCTTTCCCGTCACCTTGTCCTTCACCTTTCCCTTCACATAAGTTACGCGGGTAGGCTGGGCCGCTTCGTAAAGTTTGAAGGAATACAGATCCAATTTGCCTTCACCTCCAGTTCTATCCGAACTGAAATAGGCGTTCTCACCGCTTGCCGCCACAAAAAGTCCCTGCTCATCGTTCCAAGTATTTATTGGATAACCGAGGTTAACAGGAGTTGACCAATTCCCTTCGTCATCCATTCGAGTGAGGTAAATGTCCTTTTCACCCATGCCAACGTGGCCGTTGGATGTGAAATACAGCGTCCTACCATCTGGGTGAATAAAAGGCGTTTCCTCCGAAAATGGCGTGTTGATCACATCACCCAAATTGCGCGGAACGGTCCATTCACCATTAGGTGCCAAATGCGTCACCCAAATATCCATGTCGCCCAATCCGCCTGCACGATTACTCACAAAATAAAGTGTCTTGCCATCGGCCGAAATACTTGGCTGGCTTTCCCATTTTGACGAATTCACAGGAGCCCCAAGATTTTCTGGAACGCCCCAATTCCTTCCTTTGCGCAACGAGTGATAAATGTCGCAACTGCCCATGCCGCTTTTTCGGTTACAACCGATAAAGAACAACTGTTGTCCATCGGCTGTAATGGTCTGCGCACCTTCATTATCATCCGTATTGATCGGCTCGCCCAAGTTCATTGCAGGAAGCCATTCTCCATCATTCAGCACCGAAACATAGAAATCCTCCTGATAGTCCATTCCGCCAGCTCTGCGCTTATTGCGTGTGAACACCAATGTCTGCTCATCCGCAGTCAGCACAGGAAAGTACTCGTAATCTGGAGAATTGATGTTCGGGCCAAGATTCTTGGGCTCAAATGGTACCGGATTCTTCTTTGCAACCGCTCCGAATTCGGCATCTTTCAAGTACTTCTCTGCCTGCTCCTTCAATTTGGGATGCACCCTTTTTTTGGTCAGAAAGGTCTTGTAGTTCTTAACGGCATCTTCGTAGTCTCCAACCTTGAACTGCGCATCTGCCAACTGCTTAAAAGAAGACACCAGAAAATCGGGATTGATGTCCACCACTTTCTGGTATTCTTTGATCGCATTCTGGTAATCACCAAGGTCGGAGTAGCAATCTCCGGCAACCGTGTGTGCCTCCACAAAATTCTCATCGGCCTTGATGGCCTTGATCATGTATTCAATGGCCTCGGCATTCCGTTTGGCGCTGTAATACCTCAAGCCTTCCTCAAAATTCTTGATGGCCTTCTTGGAACTTGTGCTGTAATCGCGCTGCGCGAAAGTGGCTGTAGCTGAGAACAGCATGAGTGTAAGCAGTATGTAAGCGACTGACCTCAAGGTATGTTCATGTATTTATGTGTCTGAAGCGAAACGTTCCACTTCGGGCGGCTCATTACGTAGTCAATTATCTGGGGCAAAACGGTCTCTCTCCTGCTCCATTCGGGTTGAAGATACAGCTTGCAATCGCTCGAAACCTTTTGTGCCTGCTGTTCAGCCCATTCAAAATCGTGCCTATTGTAAACGATCACCTTCAGTTCGTGGGCCTTTTGGTAATACTCGTCCTGCGGTGAAGCCGTCTTTTTTGGAGAAAGACAGATCCAATCAAATCTTCCTGAAAATGAATGCGCACCTGAAGTTTCCACATGCACCTGAATGCCTTCTTCCGCCAACTTTTCGGTGAGATAAGAGAGGTTGAACATCAGCGGCTCGCCTCCAGTTACCACAACCACCTTTGATGGCTGCGCTACAGCATTTGCAACCACTTTATCCACTTCTACCAACGGATGGATGGAAGCGTCCCAGCTTTCCTTTACATCGCACCAATGGCAGCCTACATCGCAACCTCCAATGCGAATGAAATAGGCTGGTTTCCCCGTATGAAAGCCTTCCCCCTGAATCGTGTAAAACTCCTCCATGATTGGGAGAAGTAGTCCGCTTTCGAGCTTTGGTTTCTGTTCATCCGGCAGTTCCAGCACTTTCATGCCGCTAAAGTATCTATTATGCGAACGCGATTTAAATTCGCTTGGACGAGAACCTTTTTACGTGCTTCGCGTAGCACAGCAATTAACATTCAGAATTTGTTGAAGTGAGCAGCGTAGAGCAGTTTTTCGATATTGATAGGATGATGGCCGATAACGAGCTGATCCTTGCCTACAGAGATCATATTACGGACTCAACTGTTCAGCAATTGCTCTCCATTACGGAACTGAAATTGATGCAGACCAGCGATGACAAAAAACTTCGCAAGCGTGTGTTCAACATATTGGTAGAGTGTCTTCAGAATATTGTGAACCATGGTGCAGAAGGAAGAGATGAAGATGGGTCTGCGAGCTTATTACTGATAGGAAAGCATGGAAATGACTTCTTCATCAACACCGGAAATAAAGTGGAAAATGGAAAAGTTCAGGCCTTTATAGACAAAGTAGAGGAAGTGAACGGTTTTGTTCACGGCAATATGCGAGAGGTGTACAGCACCGCGCTTGGCAAATCGGAATATTCTGAAAAAGGAGGTGCGGGATTGGGTCTTTTGGACATTTATAAGCGAAGCGGAAATCGTTTGGAATATGATATTCAAAAGATAGACGACCAACTGAGCTTCTTAAGTCTCCATATTCGGATCAACTCGATCAATTGATCGTTCGGAAAAGAAAAAGGCATCGAATATCGATGCCTTTTCTCATTTCATTCGGTTTGAATTTTTCAGACCTACTTTTTCTTGATCGTATTCAAACTTCCGGTCTCACCAAAAAGCTCAATTGACTTCTTGTTGTAAGCCTTTGCAGCTTCCTCAGCAGTATCGAAGAATCCAAGATTGTAAGCCTTACGCTCATGATAAATTACCGCGCGGTAACGGTTCTTTTCCTTGGTAACTCCACGGTAACCTGACTTGCTCTTGAAGTTCTTCATCTGACGTCTGAGCGTGTTCATGGTCACCCACTCCAAGTTCTCCAACTGACAATTCAGAACATCACCATCAATGAAGCGCACGAACAGCTTGCGCTCGCTCTTAGGCTTTTCAATGAACTTCTCAGCGATGTACTTATGCAAGTAGATCGTTTCGTAAACCGGACCCTTTTTGGTGGTAATGCACCGTTGGAACACTCCGTACCCATTTGAGTGGGCTCTCAGGTTATCCAGGAATTTGACTGAACTCAGGTACTCATTGGCCTGAATGTCATCGTAAACTTTCTGGTCAAGCACCACGTACTTGTCCTCTCTGTTTTTGAGTTTGACTTTAACTGTTGACATGATATTGGTATTTATTGGGTTTGATTCTGTTTTTTCTTGCTTGCAGCGTATTCTGCAATAACGCTGCAATGGTCATACGTCCAACCCCTCCTGGCACGGGTGTAATATAGGAAGCTTTTTTCTGAACTTCATCAAAAGCCACATCTCCTTTTATGACATAACCTTTCGGATTGTCCGAATCCTCAACTCTTGTGATGCCGACATCAACAACTACTGCTCCCTCTTTCACCATATCGGCTGTAACGAATTCCGCCTTACCCAATGCTACAATAAGGATGTCGGCCGCCTTGGTGAATTCGCTGATATTCTTCGTCCTACTATGACATAATGTAACGGTACAATTTCCCGGACTGCTGTTCCTGCTTAGCAGATTTGCCATGGGAGTTCCTACAATATTGCTTCGCCCAAGCACCACGCAATGCTTTCCGCTTGTTTCAATATTGTAACGCTTCAGCATTTCCATAATTCCTTTCGGGGTGGCGGAAACGAACGATGGAAGCCCCAAGACCATTTTCCCCACGTTCACAGGATGAAAGCCATCTACGTCCTTCTCAGGAAGTACGCTTTCAATCACCTTCTGTTCATCAATATGCTTGGGAAGCGGAAGTTGCACAATGAATCCATCGATATCTTCATTCTTATTGAGGGAATCTATCTCCTCCATCAACCGCTCTTCCGAAACATCTGCAGGCAAACGAACGAGCGTTGAACCGAAACCGAGCGCTTTACAAGCCTTTACTTTACTTGCTACGTATGTCTCGCTTGCGCCATCATTCCCAACCAAGATAGCCGCCAAATGAGGAGCGCGAAGACCTTGACCCGTCATCTCCTTCACAGCTTCGGCCAATTCAGCCTTTACTTCATCCGATATTTTCTTCCCGTCCAGTAGCACGTTTCAAATGTCTATACAAGTTTATAACATTAAATGTTCATTTCCTACGTGTTTCACGCAAAATTTTTATCTGTCGATAAAATGCACTGAAAAAGGATGAATTCCATCCATTTCGACAAGCAATTTCAACAAAACATCAACGATTTCCAAATGGGGAATTTCGCATCATATTTTTCATGGCTCCTTTGTTGGAGAACATGCGCATCATCTTTCGGCTTTCCTCAAATTGTTTCAACAGGCGGTTCACATCTTGGATGGTGTTTCCACTACCATCGGCAATTCGTTTTCTCCTTGAACCGTTGATAAGGGCGGGATTTTCTCGCTCCAGTGGTGTCATGGAACCAATGATCGCTTCAACTTGCTTGAACGCATCGTCATCAATATCAACATCTTTCATAGCCTTACCCATTCCTGGGATCATGCCCATCAGATCTTTGACGTTGCCCATCTTCTTGATCTGATTGATCTGCTCCAAGAAGTCATTGAAATCAAAGGTGTTCTTGGCGATCTTCTTCTGAAGTCTGCGAGCCTGTTCCTCATCGAACTGCTCCTGTGCACGCTCCACAAGTGAAACCACGTCACCCATACCGAGGATACGGTCGGCCATACGGTCTGGGTGGAAAATGTCGAGGGCTTCGAGTTTCTCACCGATACCGACAAATTTGATAGGTTTGTTGACCACCGAACGGATGGAAAGAGCCGCACCACCGCGCGTGTCACCATCAAGTTTAGTCAGGACAACTCCATCAAAATCCAAACGGTCGTTGAAGGCTTTGGCGGTGTTCACCGCATCTTGTCCTGTCATGGAATCGACCACGAAAAGTGTTTCCTGCGGTTTGATGGCCTTGTGAACGCGATCGATCTCGTTCATCATTTCCTCATCCACCGCCAAACGCCCCGCGGTATCCACGATCACCACGTTATGGCCGTTCGTCTTGGCGTAGTTAATAGCGTTCTGAGCAATCTCAACCGGATTCTTGTTGCCTTCTTCCTTATAGATCTTTGCACCGACCTGCTCCGCAAGAACAGTCAGCTGATCGATGGCCGCAGGACGATAAACGTCACACGCCACCAACAATGGGTTCTTCTGCTTTTTCGACTTCAGGAATTTGGCGAGTTTACCGGAGAAAGTGGTTTTACCCGAACCTTGCAGACCTGCAATCAGAATGACCGCAGGTTTACCATCAAGATTCACCTCCACGGTTGAGCCGCCCATCAGCGTGGTCAGCTCATCCTTGGTGATCTTCACCATCAACTGACCTGGCTTGACGGCCGTCAGTACGTCCTGTCCGAGTGCCTTTTGCTTAACGGTGTCCGTGAAATCCTTCGCGATCTTGTAGTTGACGTCCGCATCGAGCAGCGCACGCCTTACCTCTTTCATGGTTTCGGCCACGTTGATCTCCGTGATCTTTCCCTCACCTTTCAGCGTCTGAAACGCCTTGTCAAATTTCTCCGTTAAGTTCTCGAACATGTGCTCTTTCGGTTTAAGCGTGCAAAGGTAATGTTACCGAATGCGTTTGTCAATCTTCCTTCTTCTCTGAATGATATTCGAAACAAGAAGAACATTTCTTAGCCACAGATGCACCGATTTTCACAGATTTCTTAGATTAAATTGATTTTTCTCTGTGAAAACCTCTGTGCTTTCTGTGTCTTTGTGGCCATATCATTTAGATAGTTGAACAACCTTACATTCTTTCGGGCACCTGAACGCCCAACAATTTCATGGCCGAAGCAATGACATCGGCCGTCATGGCCGAAATGGCCAAGCGTAGTTCCTTCACCTTCACATCCTCCTCAATGAGAATTGGACATTCGTGATAGAACGTGTTGTATTCCTTGGCGAGTTCATACGTGTAATTGGCGATCACCGCTGGACTGTACTCGTCTCCCGCCTGAATGATCACCTCTGGATATTGGCTCAGCAAACGTATCAATGAACGTTCATGCTCATTTATATCTGCCAAGTCAGGCACGCGTTGCAAACGCGCGCCAGCTTCCTGTGCTTTTCTCAGAACAGACTTGATACGGGCATGCGTGTACTGAATGAACGGCCCCGTGTTGCCCTGCATGTCAATACTTTCGGCAGGATTGAAAAGCATACGCTTCTTCGGATCCACCTTCAGCATGAAGTACTTGAGGGCACCCAGACCAAGCACTGAGAAAAGCTCTTCGGCTTCTTCGTTGGTCATGCCTTCGAGCTTGCCTTTTTCCTCGGTCTGCGCTTTGGCGGTGGCCACCATCTCGTCCATCAGGTCATCGGCATCCACTACGGTTCCTTCGCGGGATTTCATCTTTCCCGAAGGAAGATCGACCATACCATAAGATAAGTGGTAGCAGTTCTGAGCCCAATCGAAACCGAGCTTACCGAGAATTAGGAAGAGCACCTTGAAGTGATAATCCTGCTCGTTGCCTACCGTATATATGAGTTGATTGAGTGCAGGCCAATCATCATAACGCAGTTTGGCCGTGCCGAGGTCCTGTGTCATGTAAACAGCCGTTCCATCTTTTCGCAGTAGCAGTTTTTGGTCGAGGCCATCTTCGGTAAGGTCGCACCAGATGGAACCATCTTCCCGCTTCTGGAAAACGCCACTTTCCACGCCACGCTCCACCAGCTCCTTACCTATTAAATAGGTGTTGCTTTCGTAATAGAGCTTGTCGAAGTCAACGCCCAGGCGGTTGTAAGTCTCATCGAAACCATCATACACCCAGCCGTTCATCTTCTCCCAAAGCTGGCGCACCTCGGCATCATTTGCTTCCCATTTCAGGAGCATTTCGCGCGCCTCTATTATTATAGGTGCTTCGGCCTCGGCCTCTTCCTTGGTCTTCCCTGCCTCTACCAGCTGCGCAACCTCTGCCTTGTAATGCTTATCGAACTCCACGTAATACTTACCGACCAACTTATCGCCTTTGAGGCCCGATGACTGTGGTGTTTCGCCATTACCGAACTTCTGCCACGCCAACATGCTTTTGCAGATATGGATACCGCGATCGTTGATCACCTGCACCTTCTGTACCTCGTGGCCGTTGGCTTTCAAAATCTCGGAAACCGAATAACCGAGCAGGTTATTTCGGATGTGACCCAAGTGCAGCGGCTTATTGGTGTTGGGCGATGAATACTCGACCATGACGTTGCGGCTGTGCGCACCCTTCTGGCGGAAGCCGTAATTCTCTGTTTTGACGATATCCGCCAATTGCGAAACCCAATAACTGGCAGAAAACGAAAGGTTGAGAAAACCCTTCACCACGTTGAACCCTGCCACGTAATCAACCTTGGCCACGAGCGCATTGCCGATGTCTTTGCCCGTCTGTTCGGGAGATCTTTTGGAAACGCGCAGCAGCGGAAACACCACCAGCGTTACATCACCTTCAAAATCCTTTCGGGTTTTCTGAAGCTGAATCTGTTCTTCTGCAACTTCCTGTCCGTAGAGTTCCTTTAGAACTTCCTGAATACTTGATACGAGCACGTCCTTTAATTTGCCGCGAAGTTACTGCTTTGCAGAAAGGGAATTTGAGAAAACGGGAAAAGGGAAATTCGTTGTCTCATGCAACCTTCCGAAAGACATTTTTTTTTGCCACAGAGACACAGATTTTCACAGATTTCACAGAGATAGATCGAGATTCCTTCTGCGAAAACCTCTGTGCCTTCTGTGTTTCTGTGGCTGTTCCATGTTGCTTGTCAAACGCAGGTTACCCACAACTAAGTTTTGAGGTCACGCAATTTCCGATCTTTACCTTCGCCCCAAATCTCATCGCCATGAGCAAGAACATCAAGGTTTCGTCAGAGGTCGGTACGCTGAAGCGACTGATCATTCATAGTCCGGATGCGGGTATCGGCAAAATTGCCCCACGCATGATGGAGGAACTGCTTTACGATGACATCGTTTACCTCGACAACATGCGCAAGGAGTACAACCAGTACCTGAGTGTGCTGCTCTGGTTCCTCGACCCTGAGGTGATGCGCAAGCGCGATAAGGACGACCCCGATTTCTTCAAGCCGACAAAAGAGGGTTACTTGAGGTCTGACAAGGTTTTGGATGCTGAGCACCTTTTGATGCAAGTTCTGAAGAACGACCTCGCCAAGCAGCTGTTGGTTTCGGCAGTGTGTGCGATGGAGAAATGCGACTTCGAAACGCAGATGCTGCTGATGAAGATGGATGCGGAGCAACTCACTCGAACGCTCATTTCGGGCGTTTGGATGTACGAAGGCGAGGAAGACTACCTCTTTGCCCCGCTGCCCAACTTCATTTTTACCCGCGACATCGGCATTGTGATCAACGACCACCTGCTGCTGATAAAGGCAGCCGAGAAAGGCCGTACCCGCGAAGCACTCCTTATTAAATACATCGCCTATTTCTACCTGTTCGGGGATGAGGCCAATTGGGACAAGTACCAATTCTCCGACCGCGTTATTGAGTTGGAGGACAACGAATACTACTTCCTTACCGATGCGCTGACGCGCGAGAAGCAAGAGGTGAGTATTGAAGGTGGTGACGTGATGATGATCAGCCCGCGGCACTTGCTGGTGGGACAGAGCGCACGAACCACGCAGAACGCCATTCACCAATTGACGACCCAATTGTTCAGTCGAAACCTGGTGGATAAAGTTTCAGTGGTGCACATCCCAGCCGAGCGCGCCTACATGCACATCGACACCATATTTACGATGGTGAAGCGCGATACATGGGTGGTGTATGCGCCATTCACCAAAGATGCCATCACCCTTTCCAAAGAAGAGATCGACTTTAGAAGGATGCTGGATGACGAGATGGAAACGCCTGAAGAGCAGGTGTACGTCACGCAGTTCATCCGCCAGAACAAGGGCGAAGGATTTAAGGTGAAGAAGAAGGAATTCGACTTTTTGGATGACCTGTTGAAAGAGATAAGTCTGGAAGATTTCGGTTGCAAGAAGGCGAACATCATTCCGAACGGTGGCTCCATTTTCCCGTTCACCGAGCGCGAGCAATGGACCGACAGCTGTAACTTCTTGGCCATCCGCGAAGGCGTGATCATCGGTTACGATAGGAACGTTTACACCAATGAAACCCTCCGAAAACGGGGCTTCAAAGTGATAAAAGCAGAGGATTTCAATGCGCAAATGGATGCTGGCGCCAAATTGGACGACCTCATTAAAGGCGATACGCTCATCACACTTCAATCGGCTGAGCTTTCGCGCGCCCGTGGCGGCACGCATTGTATGAGTATGCCGCTGCAACGGGAAGAGATATGACCTATTCAATCCCCCGTCATAAAAGTTCCGCAAGCTTCACTTTTATGCCACCCCCTTTGAAAGGGGGAAGGACACCCTTCCTCCTTTGTAAAGGAGGTGCCGAGGAACGAGGCGGAGGATTTTCCCGAACTCTCTAATATGCCCGCACAGAACACAGCCCATATATTGATGATACGGCCCGTGGCGTTTGCCATGAATGCCGAAACGGCCGTGGACAACCACTATCAGCGTCAAGACACAGCGATTTCGAGCCAACAGGCGCAGGCAGAGGCGCTGAAGGAATTCGATGCGTTGGTAGAAAAACTCCGTGCTGCGGGAGTGAACGTCATGGTTGAGGATGACACACTTGAGCCTCCCACGCCCGACAGCATCTTCCCCAACAACTGGGTCTCGTTTCATGAAACAGGCATGGTGGTGCTCTACCCCATGTGTGCCGAAAACCGCAGGCTCGAAAGACGCGATGACATCATCCAGACCCTCAAAAGCAAAGGATTCACCGTAAGGGAAACACTCGACTATTCGCCCAGCGAAACCGATGGTTTCTTCTTGGAAGGAACAGGCAGCCTGGTGCTCGACCGCGCAAACCTCATCGCCTACGCCTGCCTATCGCAACGCACCAATGAGGTATTGCTTAACGACTGGGCCCAGCAACTGGGCTACCGCGTGGTGAGTTTCCATGCCATGCAAGAGGTGGACGGCCAACGGCTGCCCATTTACCACACCAATGTGATGATGAGCGTGGGCGAAGAACTGGCCATCCTCTGTGCCGACAGCATCAAAGATGCCACCGAGCGGCAGGCCGTGATAACCGCGCTGGAGCAGAGCGGCAAACACCTTATATATATAGGTATAGACCAAAAGGAACATTTTGCGGGCAATATGCTACAGGTGGTCAATGCTGCAGGCGAGAAGATCATGGTCATGTCCACCCAGGCCTACCAGAGCCTGACGGCAGAACAGATAGCCGCCATAGAAAAGACCAACCGCATACTGCATAGCCCGCTCAATACCATCGAAACACTTGGTGGTGGCAGCGCCCGCTGCATGATGGCAGAAGTGTTTCTGCCTGAAGGCTGAATAAGGATCAGTCTTCGGTCTCAATTCTCATAGAGGACCGCGGACCATTGCCGAAAAGTTCTAACATCTGAATACTATCTCCGTTGGAGTAGACCATTTTGACGACAACCGTGGTATCGTCTTTCCATTGATAGAATCCTTTTTCGAAACCACCCTCTTTGCCATATACGGCTCCGTAAGGTTTCAATTCACCCGAAAAGGCATGATAATACATGAATTGGTACATGCTGAACGCTGGCGAACCCGATTCGAATACGAACACATCTCCAGCAACTGCATTCTTCGGTTCAGGCTTCTCCCCATCCGTCAATTGCCGTATTTCTAACGATGACCATTTTTCCTTCTGAGGCTGACATCCCCAGAAAGAACCAAAAGCGAATAGCGCCAGTAATATCAGACCGTTTCTCATTGAATTCTCTGCTTTGTTCAATGCAAGTTAAACATCATTTACACACGGCAGTGCCCGCTCAAACAATAAGTCCAGAATGTCAGAATTCTAAAACAACCACACGCGGCACTCAACCTCACATCTCCACACAAAATCCACCAAAGTTTAACACCAAAAACAAGTAGCATTTCTGTTTTCTTACATCTTTGCACGCAGCAACATGGAGAACAACTACTACAATCTTATTGAGCAGACCTTCGAGTTTCCGCAAGAGGGTTTTGAAGTAAAGGACAACCAACTGTACTTCCATGGCATCGACCTGATGGCCATCATCAAACAGTACGGAACACCGCTTAAATTGAGTTACCTGCCCCGCATTTCGGAGCAGATACAGAAGGCCAAAGGGTACTTCCGCAATGCCATGTCGAAACACAACTATGCTGGCGAGTACCTCTACTGTTACTGCACCAAGAGCTCGCATTTCAGCTACGTGCTCAACGAGGCGCTGAAGAACGACATCCACATAGAGACCTCCTCGGCCTTCGATATTTACATCGTCCGCAAGCTGTTTGAGCAGGGGCGCATCAGCAAAGACACCTTTCTGGTGCACAACGGCTACAAGCGCGACCTGTATGTGGAGTTGATCGCAGGGCTCATCAACGAGGGTTTCAACAGCCTTCCTGTGTTGGACAACATGGACGAGTTGGAACATTTCCGCCCATTGGTGAAACGCGAGTGCAACGTGGGCATCCGCATTGCCACGGGCGAGGAACCGCAATCGAACTACTACACGGCCCGCTTGGGAATCCGCCATCGCGAGATACAGGATTACTACATGAACGTGCTGCGCAAGGAGAAGCACTTCAAGCTGAAGATGCTACACTTCTTTATCGATAATGGCATTGAGGACAGCCTCTACTACTGGAACGAGTTGCAGAAATGCCTGCGCGTGTACTGCGATCTGAAACAGGAATGCCCCACGCTCGATTCGTTGAACATCGGTGGCGGATTTCCCATCAAACACTCACTGGCCGATGAGTACGATTACCAGTACATGGCCGATGAGATCGTGCGTCAGGTAAAGGAGTTCTGCGAGAAGGAAGGCGTACCCGAACCGAACATCTTCTCTGAGTTCGGCAGCTACACCGTTGGAGAGAGTGGGGCCACCCTCTACTCCATCATCGACCAGAAAAAACAGAACGATGTGGAATGGTGGAACATGATCGACAGTTCGTTCATTACCACCCTGCCAGACAGTTGGGCCATCAACCAGCGGTTCATCATGCTGGCCGTAAACCGTTGGGACAGTCCGTATGAGCGCGTCAACCTCGGTGGTCTCACCTGCGACAGCCAGGACTATTATAATGTGGAAGCTCACGTGAACAACATCTATCTGCCCGAGTTCCGAAGAGATGAGCCGTTGTACATCGGTTTCTTCAACACGGGAGCCTACCAGAATGCGCTGGGCGGCTATGGTGGCATACAGCATTGCCTTATTCCATCGCCCAAGCAGATCGTGGTCTACAAGGATGAGAATGGGAAGATCGTTTCCGAACTTTTTTCTGAAGAACAGGGACCAAAAGGAATGCTTGAAACCTTAGGCTACCATTAGCAGTACAAGGTCTGTCCTTCTGGTCTAAAAGCACTACGAGGAACACGCAAAATAGTAGTAAGAGAATCTCTTGCATTAAGACTTTCGCTTACTATCTTGCGCAGCAAAGGAAACCGGGAACTTGGACGAGAAACGCTAAAAAGTTGATCGTTTGAGAGTACAATTACTATCTAAAGCAGTGCTATCATTCAGCTTGATAGCCTTATTGATGTCAACGGGTTGCGGGTCGGGTTCCGATTCGGGATCGGCAGCCAAGGTCTCTGAAGGAAAGATCGTGTACGCGCTGAGCTACCCGCAATTTGAGGAGGACAACATCTTCACCAGCATGTTTCCGCGTGAGATGTCATTCAAGTTCAAGGACAACAACACCAAGAACGAACTGAAGACGAGCATGGCGGTTTTCAGCACATCGCTGCTTGCCAACGCCAAGGAAAAGAAGGTGACCCACCTGGTGCGCATTGCCAACAAATACTCCGGTCTTGAGATGGACAGCGTGGAGATAATGAAGGAATACGGCAAGAAGCCAAAGGGTATGAAGATCACCCCAACGGACAGCACCAAAGAGATTGCGGGGTATCTGTGCAAGCACGCCCGCGTGACCTTTGAGGGCGACTCGGCCAAAGACTTCGACATCTTCTACACCAACGAGATCGGTATCAAAGACCCGAACTGGTGCACTCCGTTCTACGAGATAAAAGGGGTGCTGATGGAGGCCACGGTGAACAAGTTCAACATCGACATGCACATGATCGCCACCTCGGTGGTGCCAGAAGAGTATCCGGAAGAGGATTTTATCGTAACCGAGAAATACGATACCATCACCGTTCAGGAGATGGCCGATATTTTCCAGAGCTTCTGATCTGAAATAAGATCAATTTCGCAGCGTTTATCAAAGATGCCCGAAAACATGCTTGTTCGGGTTTTTCTTACATTTGAGTTCGTTGGGCGGAATGGCTGAAAAACAGGGGAAATCAAGTTCAAAAAAAGACTCATCCAAGGCAAAGAAGGGAGCAAAGACAAGCCTTCTGGCCTTTTTCGGTGATTCGCGTACGCGTACCGTTGCCGGGCTGTTCTTCGTCATCATTGCCGTTTTTCTGACGGTCTCTTTCATTTCATATCTCATAGATGGCCCTGCCGACCAGAGCAAGGTTCAGGAAATGGCCGACACCATCGGCAATCCAGAGGAAACGGTGAACAACGCCATGGGCAAGATCGGTGCGGTAGTGGCCGAAGCCTTCATTTACGATTGGTTCGGCATCGCCTCCTTCCTCTTCCCTTTCCTTTTTCTGATAGTCGGACTGAAAGTAATGCTGCGCAGGACCATCGTTTCCATACCGCGCGCCATTAGGCATTCGCTCTTTTTCCTCTATGCGCTGCCATTGGCAATGGGCTTCCTGTTCGAAGAGAATTTCGTGCTTTCGGGTGGATTGGGTTACCAGCTCAACCGTTGGACCTCCAGCCTCATAGGCGGTGCAGGAACCGGGTTGCTATTGCTGTTCCTGTTTGTGGTATATGCTGCGGTGGTGTTCAACCTATCGGTAGATGGTATCAAAGCACTGTTCGCTGCCAAGCCAAAAGAAGGCGAGGAACATGCAGATGATGAAGATGAGGATTTCGCACCCGTTGCCGATGTAACGGTGAAGACCAACGAACTGGACCTTACCGAAACGGACGTGGTTGAAAAACCCGTGGTGGTGGAAGAACCAAAGGCAGAGCTTGAGTTCGAAAAACCCATCGAGGAGCCGATGGTCAAAGAGGGCGTGAGAAAAGTGGAATCCGCAGCCGATGACGCTGAGAATGTTCAGTTTGAGATAGAGACCACCACCGTGGAGGAAGAAACAGTGGACGAAGCAGATGGCGAAGACATGGGCGAATACGACCCCACTTTGGATCTGAGCCACTACAAAAAGCCAGGAATTGATCTGTTAGAAAGCTACGGAAAAGGCGAGATATCGGTGGATCAGGAGGAGTTGGAATCGAACAAGAACCGTATCGTTTCCACGCTCAAGAACTACAACATTGAGATCGATCGCATCAAGGCCACTATTGGCCCGACCGTAACGCTCTATGAAATCGTTCCCGCTCCAGGAATCCGTATCTCTAAGATCAAGAATCTGGAGGATGATATTGCCTTGAGCCTTTCGGCCTTGGGAATCCGCATCATTGCACCCATTCCTGGCAAGGGAACCATCGGTATTGAAGTTCCGAACCAGAACCCTGACACGGTTTCGATGAAGGCGGTGCTGAGCTCAGAGAAGTTCCAGCATTCCAAAATGGAACTTCCCATTGCTTTGGGAAAGACCATTTCGAATGAAACGTATGTAACTGACCTTGCCAAAATGCCGCACTTGCTCATGGCAGGTGCTACGGGACAAGGTAAGTCGGTAGGTTTGAACGCCATTCTCGCTTCCATCCTTTACAAAAAGCATCCTGCGCAGGTCAAATTCGTATTGGTGGATCCGAAAAAAGTGGAACTGACGCTCTTCAATAAGATCGAGCGTCACTTTTTGGCCAAGTTGCCTGATACGGATGAGGCCATCATTACCGACACGCAGAAAGTGGTGACCACGGTCAACTCGCTGTGTTTGGAGATGGACAACCGCTACGAACTCCTCAAAAACGCGCAATGCCGAAACCTGAAGGAGTACAACGCCAAGTTTATCGCGCGCAAGCTGAACCCGAAAGAAGGACATCAGTTCCTTCCGTATATCGTGCTGGTAATTGATGAGTTTGCCGACCTGATCATGACAGCGGGTAAGGAAATTGAAACGCCCATCGCCCGTTTGGCACAGCTGGCGCGGGCCATCGGAATTCACCTGATCATTGCCACGCAGCGACCTTCGGTGAACATCATTACAGGTACCATCAAAGCGAACTTTCCCGCGCGTATCGCTTTCCGCGTGACGTCTAAAATCGATTCAAGAACAATCCTTGATGCGGGCGGTGCCGATCAGCTCATTGGTCGTGGTGATATGCTTCTTTCCACAGGAAATGACATGATCCGTATTCAATGTGCCTTCATCGACACACCTGAAGTGGAAAAAGTGTGCGATTGGATCGGTTCGCAGCAGGCATACCCAAGTGCGTTTGAACTCCCAGAGTTCATCAATGAGAATGATGGCGGTGAATATGGTGCGCTGGATCCGAGCGACCGCGATGCACTTTTTAACGAAGCCGCCCACATCGTTGTGCAACATCAGCAAGGTTCTGCATCTTTGCTGCAGCGCAGACTGAAACTCGGTTACAACCGTGCAGGTCGCATTATCGACCAATTGGAAGCTGCGGGGATCATCGGACCATTTGAGGGCAGCAAGGCCCGACAGGTGCTGATCCAAGATGAAATGAGTTTGGAACAAAAGTTGCAAAACGGGGGTTGAGAAAATTAATTATGCTTAGAAGAATTCTATTCGCGGTACTTATACCGCTTACCATTTTTGCCCAGAATGACGAAAAGGCCGAGGCCATCCTGAAAGCGGTGAGCAGCACCAACAGCGCTTACAAAGACATTCAGGTATCTTTCAGCTACACGCTGAATAACAAGCAGGCCGACATTAACGATACGCGCGATGGCGAACTGACATTATCTGGCAACAAATTCCATCTGAAATTGATGGGACAGGACATTTACAGCGATGGAAAGATCGTTTGGTACGTGATGAAAGATGATCAGGAAGTACACGTGAAATCGGTGGATGATTTCCGTTCGGAGACTGACCTTGATCCTGCCAATATTTTCAATCAGTATGATGAAGGGTTCAAATCGAAGTTCCATGGCGAGGAAACCGTGGATGGCAAAACGCTCAACGTGGTCGATCTTTTCCCAGAAGACCCAAGCAAGAAAGGCTACTCTCGTATTCGGTTAGGAATTGATAAAAAGACCAACCACATCGTTTATTCCAAAACCTTTGGCAAAGACGGAACCGATTACATCTTGAACGTGAAATCGATGAAGATCGATGCGGGTGTTCCTGCCGATCAGTTTGTCTTTTCTCAGGCCAAGTACGAAGCGGAAGATTTTGATGTGGTGGATTTCCGTTGATCAACGGAACAGCGTTACACCACCACGATAGATGTGCGGTTCGCCCTTCACGTCCAGAATATTGAACTGGTAGACATAGACGCCTTCTTGCACCTGCTGTCCTTTGTAAGTGCCATCCCAGTGATGATCGTATTCGTTGGATTCGAATATCTGCTCGCCCCAACGATCGTAGATACGCATTCGATATTTTACAATGCCAATGCCTGAGCCGAAGAACTCATCGTTCTTGCCATCCGAATCGGGTTTGAATGCTGAAGGAATGTAGAATCGGAAATCTGGATCGACCTTCACGGTCACCATAGCTGTGTCCTTGCAACCGAACTGGGTGGTAACGTATTGAATGATGTCGTAATAGCCTGTGTCGGCATATTCATGAACAGGGTTCGGAATGGTCGAGGTGGCGTTATCGCCCCAATCATAAAGCCAATCGGTAACATTGGGCGAAGCCTGATCGGTTATGCGAAACTCAGGAAACAAGATGTCGGCTCGCATCGGATCCACCGAGAAAAGCGCATCCGGTTTCGGGTACTCGGTCATGTAATCAATGTAGGTTGTGTCCGAAACACATCCGTTGGCCGAAGTAACTTGCAACGAAACCGAATAAACTCCCACGTCCATTGGCCCCAGATCCTGATCGTAATAGATATGGTCTGGATTGCGTGTGGAAACCGTGCCTGGCTCATCACCAAAATTCCATTGCCAAGCAGAAAGCAAATACGGAGATGGAATCGTACTCAGGTCGGTAAACCAAGCGTGGAAAGGCTGACAACCGAAATTCGTATCAACGGTGAATTTCACCTCGGGCAATGGGTAGATCTCAACGGGATGCACAACCGTATCCTGACAACCGTGGTTGGTAGTGACCGAGAGTTCCACATTATAGAACCCGTAATTCAAGAAAACATGAGACGTGTCCTGAGCATTGCTTGAATAACCGTCAGTGAAATTCCAATTCCAGTTGGTGATGGAATCTATCGGACCATTCTCGATGGTAGAAAGGTCTTCAAACACGGTTGTATCATTTAAGCAATTGGCCAGCTGATCACTGAAATCCGCCACAGGTTTCGGATATACCCGAACAGGACCAAGTGTGGTATCAGCTTCACATCCAGAATCTGTAACCACCGAAAGTTGAACGAAATAGTCTCCCCAAACACCATAATTGTGTATCGGGTTCTGTTGTTGAACAGGCTGTGTTCCATCTCCGAACTTCCAGATCCATCCCGTTACGTTATATGCACCACCAACACTCGAAAGATCGGTGAAGCTTGTACCCAATGGGTAGCAGACCGTATCATACGTGAACATGGCCGTGGGTACTGGAAATATCTCAATGGTCTGAACCATTGTATCTCTACAGCCATTGTTCGAAAGGATCAATAATTCCACATCATAGAATCCTGCTTGAGGGTAGATCTGCCCCACAGGCTGCTGATTCGGTGAAACATTTCCGTTCCCAAAATCCCAATGATAATCGGTGATCGTACCCTGCTGTATGCTTGAGGTATTTTGGAAGACCGCTGCATCGTACAGACAAACATCATGGAATGTGAAGTCCGCTATGGGCAGCACATAAACATCTGCAGCAATGGAAGCTGTGTCCAGACAGCCATTGTCCGTCTCCGTGATCAACGTTACGGTATAAACTCCGCTGGTATCATATAAGTAAACTGGAGATTGATCGGTTGAGGTTCCAGCGTTATCTCCAAAATCCCAATCCCAAGAAACCACGGCCGAGCCGCCTGCCACAACGGTCTGGTCAACAAATACGTTCTCGTCATTCTGACATGCAGGAATAGGGTTGAAATCCGCAGTAGGCTTGGGGTAGACAATGATCGGTTTTGAAACGCTATCCACACATCCGAGATCCGTTTCCACCACCAACGACCCTATGTATTGACCTCCCGGATCATAGATGTGAACAGGGTTTTGATCGGTCGACTGTCCGCTGTCTCCGAAATACCAATTCCAGCTCACAATACTTCCACCAGAAACTGTAGATGTATCTGTGAATGTCATTTCAAGTTGTGCGCAAACCGTATCGTTCACAAAACCTGCAGTTGGGGCCGGATGCACCACCACCGACTGGGTTATCGTATCTCTACAGATGGAATCGGTGGTCACGATCAAGGTCACGTCAAATGTTCCTGTATCGCTATATGAATGTACTGCGTTTTGCAGGTTTGAGAGGGCGGTCTGATCACCGAAATCCCATTGCCAGGCCTCTACCGTTCCAGCATCAACGGTTGAGAGGTCATTGAAGGTTGACAAGGTTCCATAGCATACATCGGCAGCAGAAAAATCAGCTGTAGGTAGTGGAAATGCATAAACCTGCTGCGTCAACGAAGATGGACACCCGCTATCGGAAACGGCCACCAATGTGACATTATAATATCCGTAAGGACTGAACTGATGGGTCGTGTTCTGAGACTGAACAGGCTGCGAACCATCACCGAAATCCCAACCCCAACCTACCACCTGACCCGTATCGATGGTTGAAAGGTCGGTGAATGTGAAAAGCGTGTCCTGACAGACGTTCTCAAACTCAAAACCGACATTCGGTGGCGGATTGGCCCACACCGAACTCCAAGCCGTATCGCGACAACCGAGGTCGTTGGTCACCACCAACTGAACTTGGTAAAGACCTGCCGTATCATACGCATGAGAAGGGTTCTGAACTCCGTTCACCACCGTTCCATCACCAAAATCCCATTCCCAATCGACAATGTTTATCGGTGGCAAGTTGGCCGGATAATTACTGAAGGATTGGTCCACGAAATGGACAGCCGAATCCACACACGCGCCTGGCGGATCGAAGAACGCTCCCTGCGGGTCATCCACATAGTAAACATTGATGGAATCGTGTCCGGTACACCCTTCGTTATCGGTCACTTCCACCACATACAAGCCTTCTGTCACCCATCTGTGCGGGCCAACATAGCCATCATTCCAAACGAACGTATACGGTGGCGTACCGCTGGAGACAATGGCGTTCATTTCCACCGAGTCGGTACATGAAATGGCAACCGTGTCAATATCCACGTCCAATTCAAGTCCGGTAATGGTGAACTGATACGTGAAATTGGAATAACCGACCACGGGACAATTATTATCGAACGCGGTCATGACCAACGTTTGGGTAGTTCCTACATACGAAGGTCCGGGCAACCAAACGAACTGTCCGACAATGCCTCCGGGCGCTGAACCATTGGGAACCGTATTGAATGTAGCCCCAGGAAAATCTGACAGATTCTCCGCAACCATACCGTAGGTCAAGTTCGGCAAGGTGTTGTTCAGGTAAATGTCCAGTTGTATCGGATTATCTGTACAGATGACAAATGTGTCCGCATCAAAAATCCCGTCCTGGTCAATATCGAAGTCGCTCCCTGGGTTCTGCGGACAGTTGTTGATCACGCGTACCTGCATGTCGCGGACCACGCGGCCTATCAGTACACCGTTCCGATATTCCTCCACCATCACCCCGATAACCGTTATCTGACCGTTACTGGTCGGGTGCGTGGTAATTGTTCCATTGTTGAAGTTGTAGAAAGTAGATGAAAGCGGGTTGTTCTGACTGAAGCCACCCAAGTAGCTTACACTTGCATTCGGATCGTACCAAGGCGTGTAGAGACTATAAACAAGCATATCTCCATCGGGGTCGGTTGCCGTTGCAAGGATCGTGTTGTCCTGATTCAGACAGATGAAACCACGCGCTGGCACATCGAACTGAGGCGAACTGTTGCATGGCGCAGCCTGATTGTTCAAGAACGCACTCACATAGATATCCTGACTACCCGGTGCATTGATCGTATTGATGGACGCGCTCCGACAACAAAGGTCATAGCTCATCGTCCAGTCGGAACAAGGGGGCAACGTTGTCGTTGCCTCGTAAACATACTCCTGAATACCGGGATTGTTACCACTGCCGCAGTTGGATGCTTGACAGTAAACCGGCAATTCGTAATCCACCAGATACTGATCGAACGGAGGAAATGGCGGATCGGGAGGCAAAAGCGTCATCCCCAAACTCTGGTTACCGCACGATGACGAAATGTTGATGGACGGAGCGGTTGGTGCTGCAATACCTCCACAATCGCGATAGAATACCAATCGAATTCGGTATTGATCGCCTCCGAGGCACTCATAAGTGATCTCAGCTCCAAGCGCGTGAGAAGCCTCCGCCTTCTTGCCCCCGAAAGCGATAATTATCGCCACAAGAAAAAGCAGGTTCAGAATGGGGTTCTTCATTTCGTCAATCGGTCGCTGGTCAACCGATTCAAGAACGTTTCGTTCAGGGTTCGGTTGCTAACAAATTCAGGCTCAAATTGAATTCAAACCCTTACAACCAAAAATAACCAAAATAAGATGCGGCAATGTCAGATTCCTACCCAATCAACTCCCTTTCGAAGAAGGTTAAGTGTCTGAAATTCAAGACCATTCTTCTGCGGTTGAAAATTATAGATCCAGGAAGCTGTTTCGGGCAGGCTCATCAAGATCGATTCAATGCGGCCATCGGTCTCCAATCCGAACTTGGTTCCCTTGTCGTAAACGAGGTTGAATTCTACATATCGGCCGCGCCTCAGATTGCGCCATTGCAGATTCGTGTCATCAAAACTTGAATTTTTGTTTTTCGACACCAAGTGGCGATAGGTTGGAGCAAAGGTTTGACCAACGGCTTGCACGAAATTCCAAATATCCTCCTTCGATCTTCCCTCGCTCTCTTTCAGCCGATCGAAGAATATGCCCCCGATGCCGCGCGTCTCATTCCTGTGCTTGATGAAGAAATAATCATCTGCCCATTGCTTGAATTTCGGGTAATAAGAAGCATCCGATCGATCGCAGGTGTTCTTCAGCTGCTGATGAAAGAACTTGGCATCTTCCGCCTGTATGTAATGAGGCGTGAGATCGATGCCGCCACCGAACCAATAGGTGCCATCGTTCAGTTCGAAATACCGCACATTCATGTGTATGATGGGCACGAACGGATTGTAAGGATGGATGACAATGGAAACGCCTGTGGCGAAAAATTCATTGGAAGAAACTCTCAATGCTTTGACGATGTTCTCCGTGAGTTCGCCATGCACGGCCGAAAAATTCACGCCTCCTTTTTCAAACACCTTTCCATGCTGAATAACACGCGAATGACCGCCACCACCGCCTGGTCGTTCCCACGAATCCTCCACAAATTTGGCCTTGCCGTCCTCGGCTTCCAGCTCTGCACAGATGTGCAGCTGTAATTGGCGGAACCAGTCGCTTATCTCAGTTTTCGTTGGATTCAATCCTGTGCCAATTTCATTTCAAGCCCTGTGTAATCCACAATCCACGCCCGTGTGTTCTCAAAACCTCCGTCAGGAATCCGCTTCCAACCAAACACCGATTGAAGTCTGGTCTCCTCCACCGATTCCATGTACTCAGGTCCATCTTCCCGTATTCCTGAAAGATTCTTGATGAAGTGCATCGCAATATCATAACCTCTGAACGCAAATGTGCTTGGTTCTGCATTGAACTTCTCGCGGAACTTCTGCACGAAATACTGCACTTCCAACCTATCGTAATCTACATGGAAAGGAACAGGCATGTGAATGCGCAGATCATCAAAATGATCCACTTCCAAATTCTTGTAGCCTTGCCAAGAGTTGGGCGCATAACCAACGATATACGCTTCTTCCGTCCAGTCGGAAAGCCTTCGTGTCAATCCTGCAAGTTTCACCTGATTGTTGCTGAGAATGACCACGTTGTTCCTTTTGGTGAGTGAAAGACGATTGCGGATGGAATCGGACCCGACCGTGTAAATGTTGTAGGCAGGAAACTTTGCCGCATTCACTCCTGCAGTTTCCAAACCTTTGCGGAAACGAACGATCATGGCCAACTCATCAGCTGCGTTGTAATGCAGAATCATATTCTGGGTGGAATCGGAAAGGGCGAGGTAGCGCCCCATCTCCGTGATCATCGTTTCATCTGAAGGAATGAGACGGAATACGTAAGGATTTCCCGACAGGATATTATCGCCTTTGATGGTTGGCGAAACCACCGGAATACAATTCTGATACGCGTAGTCGGCCACTTCTTTGAAAACCTGCGAATAGAGCGGCCCGATGATAAGGTCGGTGTTTTTCAACTCACCCTTTCCGATCAGTTTCTGAACCAGCCAAGGACGATTTTCCGTATCTATAACTTTTACATTTACATTAAATCCGACCGACTTCAAACTGTCCATCGCCAGCAGAAAGCCTTCGTAAAACTGAAGGGCAATTTCCGAACGTTCGAAGACCTTTTCATCCTCTTCTGGAAGTCGAGCTGCGGCCAAGGTATCGTTGATCTCCAAGTAAAGTGGCAGCAACAGCGTGATGTTTCCCGTGGTCGGGATCAACCCAGGATCCTTCATTACCGAAGTTTCCTTTTTGATGATGTCGGGCAGACCGACCATCTGCAATTTCATCTCCTTCTTCTCCCCCTCTACTTTTTCACCACCAAAAATTTTGGGTGTCGGGATGCGAATAATTGAACCAACCTTCAACCCCTCCGATAGTTCAGGGTTGGCATCCACAATGGCTGCAATCGTGGTGTTGTATTCCTTTGAAATGGCGTACAACGTTTGGCGTGGCGGAACGGTGTAAAGCACGTATTCGCCATCCAGTTCGAGTTTTTCGGGCTCCTTATTTTCTTCGCGGGTTTCGCCAACGGCACTTTGTAGGATCTTCAGGAATTGACCGAGTTTCAATCCATCCAACACACCCGGATTATCGAATGCGATCCTACTCAGTTTGACCTCATACGTCTTGGCAATTGAAAAGAGCGTTTGCTTGGGTTCCACGGTGTGGATGATATACACCTCGCCCTCAATTTTGGCGGTGCTATCGCTTTTGGTTACCTGCACATCTTGCGCCAGCCCAACTTGGACATGCACCATGAAACAGGCAGCGATTATGACGGTCAGTTTCCTCATTCAGAGGCTTTCTTACGTTCTATTCCCACTCAATGGTTGCAGGCGGCTTGGAAGAGATGTCGTACACCACACGATTGATGCCGCGCACCTTATTGATGATCTCGTTCGAAACCTTGGCCAAAAACTCATACGGAAGATGACACCAATCGGCCGTCATTCCGTCTCTGGAGGTCACAGCGCGCAGACACACGGCATTCTCATACGTTCGTTCATCGCCCATCACACCAACGGAATTCACGGGAAGAAAAATGGCACCGGCCTGCCAAACCTCATCGTAAAGATCATGCTCCAACAGACCTGAAATGAAAATATGATCCACTTCCTGAAGGATCCGCACTTTCTCTGGCGTGATGTCTCCAAGAATTCGGATGGCCAACCCTGGTCCGGGAAACGGATGACGCCCCAAAAGCCGTTCCGGCAAGCCAAGATGCTTCCCAACCTCTCTCACTTCATCCTTAAAAAGTGTGTTCAACGGTTCCACCACTTTCAGTTTCATTCGCTCTGGCAGACCACCCACATTATGATGTGATTTGATGGTGGCCGAAGGTCCATTTACCGATACAGACTCGATCACATCCGGATAAATTGTACCCTGCGCCAACCATTTAACATCCTTTATAAGGTGCGCTTCCTGATCGAACACATCGATGAAAACACGCCCGATGATCTTGCGCTTGGTCTCAGGGTCGCTCACGCCTGTCAATTCCCCAAGGAAATCGGCTTTGGCATCCACGCCTTTTACGTTCAATCCCAACCCTTGGTAGGTCTGGAGAACGGTCTCGAACTCGTTCTTACGCAGTAGTCCGTTATCCACAAAAATGCAGAAGAGATTGTCTCCGATGGCCTTTGAAAGCAACATGGCAGCCACGCTGCTGTCCACACCGCCTGAAAGTCCAAGAACCACGCGGTCGTTGCCCAAACGCTCCTTCAATTGCGCAACCGTACTGTCAATGAATGAATCGGCTGTATGGTTTTGTGAGCAGCCACAAATTCCAACCACAAAGTTTCTGAGAAGCGTCAATCCATCCAAAGAGTGTGTCACTTCTGGATGAAATTGAATACCATAGGTCTGCTCGTTCTCAAAACAGAACGCGGCCACTTCCACATCCTTGGTGCTGCCGATCAACTTGGCTCCATTTGGAAGTTTGGTGATGGTATCGCCATGCGACATCCACACCTGCGAAGTTTCTGGAACCCCTTTCATCAGCGCATTGCCGCCATCCGAAAAGGAAAGATTGGAACGGCCGTACTCGCGCGAGTTGGATGCTTCGACATTTCCTCCATTTGATTGCGCCAAGAACTGCGCGCCATAGCACACGCCCAACAGCGGCAATTTCCCTTTGATGTTGGCAAGTTCAGGAATCGGAGCACCTTCATCCCGAACAGAAGAAGGACTTCCAGAAAGGATAACGCCTTTCACATCGGCCGTTATCTCCGGGATCTTATTGAACGGATGTATCTCGCAGTAAACATTCAGTTCGCGAACTCTACGCGCAATAAGCTGCGTGTACTGCGAACCAAAATCAAGGATCAGAATGGTCTCTTGCATCAATCGGGATTTCAAACGGCAAATTTATCCTTTGTGCAAAGGACGGGCAATGGCACGCAAGGAATTATCAAGACAGTTACTAACGTCCTCTATGACCATTGACCGGTTTCCAGAGTTGACCCTTGACCTCCTTCTTGCAGAAATAGCATCTGCTATGAATCTCATCATGATTGTACCAACGATGATCTGCGTTAACGGATTCGCAATCCTCACCCTTGTCAGCAATTCCCAGGTCGATCAAAAACCATGGGAGCCGTTCACGAACCCAAAGTCTCCAGCCGTATGGATGATTGTAAAACATGAATACTCACTTACACTCAGGTGCAATTCCATTCACGTATTTCGAGATTTCTGAAAGCGGCAAAGCATCGCTTCCATCAAAATCGGTGATCTGTTTGGCCGTTACGTGTTTTTGGTGATACCGTAAAAACGTTCGCGCCAGCGGAATGTAACTCCAATGCCATTCTTCTTCTTCGTAACCGTTCGGTCGGTCTGTTCCCTTTTGCGAATACACTTGGCAGAAACCGAATTCGTAAGCATGGTCGCGCAGCCATTCGTATTCCTTCTTGCCCTTTCCACTTTGGAAATAGTTGGAGCTGAGTGAATTGATGTCGATGTCGGTTCCCCAATGATGACGGGAAGTTCCCGGCATGGAACTGTACTTCAGAATTTCCTTAGTGCGTGCTGCCTCATCTGGAATGGTGGTTCTCAGGTTCTGGCCATTCACCAAACGTTGTCCGTTCCACTTGGCTTCCCAAATGCGTTTCTGATGGTCAAAATTTCGCGTGGCTGAAATGATGGTGAGGTTCACACCATCCTTCACCGCTGCTTGTCGCATGAGTTTGAATGCGTCCAACGCTTCTTTCCTCAAGTACATTTCTTCTTTATTGGCGTATGCCGATGGAATCTTCACAAAATCAGCATGCTTAATATAATCGAACCGCCCGAGCACGTATTGCAACGAATCGACCGGTTGCGCTTGGGCAGAACCCGCGAGCGCGATCAGGAAAACAGTGATGAAAATTCTCATTTCGGATAAAGCACGGTCACGAATCCTGCATGATCCATGCCACGCACGTTGGCAATGTAATAGTACGTTCCCTCCTTGACCATTCCGTCTGTGCGCTGCTTCCCATCCCAGCAGTTGCCGCCCATCTTCTCAGAATCGTACAGCAAACGTCCCCATCGACTGAAAACCTTCAAGGTATAGCAGTCATCCAAATTGCCCAGAAAATCAGGCTTGAAACAATCGTTGTAGCCATCTCCGTTGGGCGTGAAAACGTTCGGGTACTTCACGGCCAACGAATCATCGGTAAACCAACCGTTGCTGTAATCAACCGTGAGCGAATCGGAGCATGCGCCATTTTCGGTAGTAACCGTTAGCGTCACCAACGGTCCATTGTTCGGCTCCAGGAAAAGGGTCGGATTCGGTTCGTCTGTTTCATATCCGTCAATATTCCAATGGTAGGCATCTGCTCCATCTTGCATCGCCACAAAACTGACCGAATCTCCCAAGCAGCTCTGACTTATCGCCACATCGAAATCTGCCGATGGCGAAGGGACCGAACTGATGTGAACCACGGCAGTATCCTGACACGCACCATCTGATGCGGTGACCGTGTACATTTCCGCAAATCCGGCCACGATGTACGGATTGGAACTGGTTGAATCGCTTACACCAACTGTTGGCGACCAAAGGAATTCCGTTCCACCAACAACCGTTATCATCACGCTATCGCCATTGCACAGGGTCGTGTCGGGATAGACATCAATACCGAAAACAGACACCAATACCGAATCAGAATCCTCACAACCTTCCTGATTTGTTATGGTGAGATGATACCACGTTTCTTCGGTCGGAGATGCGTATGGTTGCGCCACCGTAGAATCGCTCAGCGTTGAGGTCGGAGACCAACTGTAACTGTAGCCGGAAACAGCGTCAGAGCCGATCATGGCGGAATCTCCCGGACAAAGGCTTGCACCGTTTCCAGCATCAGCAGCATCCGTTAGTTGCCCAACAGTTATCGTGGCAACGGCCGTATCTGTAAACGGAGTTCCGGTACAGGAAATAACGCCACTCCCCACAAGAAGAACCTCGTAAACGCCAGGCGTATCGTACGTGAAAACAGGGTTGGCCAGATCGGATGAATCGCCATTGTCGAAATACCACATGAAATCGGACGCATTGGTAATGGTGGATTCGAACTGAACTTCGAGCGGTGCGCAACCCGTAACGTTCAGTCCGGATGAGATCTGTACATCAACGGTAGAAAGTTCCATGGCCAGTTTGATTACACCGAGGTTGCACTCATTCGTACCCGACTGATCCGTCTCTGACCAAACTCCAGGCGTGGTTGGAAAATCGTTGGCCGCACCGCAGGCCGCGCAAACAGCTTGATAAATGACTCCGTTCGGATCAAATCGACTTGTTCCTCCATCGACATGTTCTTCACTCGCACCTCCGTAATACGTGGCGTAAAGCAGCGAACTCGCATCCGTCTCCAGCACCAAAAAGTAGAAATCACTTCCATCTGTTGTCTGCTGAACCGCATCAGATGTAGTTGGCATGTTGAAGGTATTGCCACCTGCATTTGCATAAGGCGTAGCATTGACCGCACCACCCCAACCTGAGATGTAAACGCGCTCGCAGATGTCAACCAGAAATGCCGTAGGCGAGAGATTGATGGTGGAGGAACCGCTGCCGAATACCGTTGAGTAGATGCTTGTAGAAAGATCGGGCGTTATTTTTTGAATGAACTGCTTGCCATTATTGTTCGAATAGACACCGCTTGAAACGGGATAACTGCCAGTTGTTTGACCGTACAGATACACGTCTCCGTCATTATCCACCTCCACAAAAAAAGACTGATCGTATAGCGAGGTTCCGATGTATGACGAATACAAAAGACCAGAGCCATCGGCAGAAACATGTGCCACGAAACCATCAGCCGAACCTCCTTGGTAGGTGGCGTTCAAAGCCGTTCCGGCAATGGGAAAGTCCTGACTGGTGGTTCCTCCTGTGAGATAGACATCATCGGTAGAACTGATCTTGAGCGAATAACCCGCGTCTGCCCCACTTCCACCAAGACAGGTACACCATTCCAGCACAGAAAGATCGGGATTGAACTTGGCAAGACAGGCATCCTGCGTTCCGTTAAGCGATTGTCCGAAGGCACCGGTCGTAACTGGAAAATCGGACGATTCGGTGGTCATGGCCACATAGATGTTATCATCCGCATCCACGATGACCTCACCACGGAAAACATCGTTGTAGTTGTACCGCAACGTGGCATTCTGGTTCAGGCCATCATTCAGTGAACCGCCCAAATAGGTGGATCCGACCAACGAAGAACCATCCGCACTCAGAACCGTGACGCTGATGTCCGAACCGTTGGAATATTCGGCACCGTTGTACACATATTGCGCGTAAGTGCCACCGCCAAAAGTATTGTCGAATGCGTTTGGTGTTGTCGGGAAATTGCTGGAGCCTGTCGTACCCAAAATAACCAGTTCTCCTTGGCTGTTGACCACCATGCTGTGCGGTGCATCCATGTCATCTCCACCGATATAGGTTGAGTATTCAAGACCGGTTCCATCAGGTGTGAATTTGGAAATGGTCATATCGCGAACCCCGCCAAAAGTGGCAGCGTAAGAACCCGTTACGTAAGGATAGCCAAGCCCGTAAGCGAAGCCACCACCGTAGAGCGCACCAGCATCGTCATACGTTGCAGTAAACCCGAAATTGTCTGAAGTAGACCCAGAATAACTTGCAAAGACCAACGTTGGGTCGATCACCAGTTCGTGTTGCGAATCGTACCCATCAGGAAACACAAAACTCACAGTATTGCCGCGTAACTTGTAGCGACAAGCGACTTGAATCTTTTTACCGTTGACAATTTGGTAAGCCAATGGAATCGACTCTTCCACCGTGTTGTAAGTATTCTCAATCACCAACCGACCATTTTTCAGGTGAATGCTGTTCGCGCCTTCATATTGCATTTGAAGCTGATCGATATCGGCTTCTGGCGCAATGATCACATCATATTTCAGATGACCGCCACGTCCGAAATACTCAAGGTCGATGCCTTGGTAAATGTTCTGATAGCGAATTCGGTCATAGGAGCGCACATGCCCAACCTGATACTTGGCGGTGATGTAATTGCTGTAATCTGGAAACATGCGACCGGTCGGTTTCACCTTTGCATCGCCATCTGCTCCACCGAAAACCATCTGGTAAGCATGACCTCCCAACTTGGCATTGGCCGATAGTTGCTGATGATGATCCGTATGCAGCAACTCTGGCGCGTAGAAACTGAAGGTCAATCGGTCTTTCTCGAAATACAGATCGGCATTGGCCACCCGGAGTTTGAACTCCACATTCTCGGGCAGTTGCCCTTTGTTCTCAATGAACTTTGGTGGATTGTCCGCCAAGCCGACAATGGAAACGCAGAGGGTTAGAAAAGTCGAAAACACTATTCTGAAACCCCATCTTTCCATATCTCGATCTTGATCTTACTTTAATAAATGAGCGTTACGTAGCCCTTCTTCTTGTAACCGTTCACCGAAGAAATGTAGTAGTACGTTCCTTCATCGCAACGCTTGCCTGCTTTGGTGCGGCCATCCCAGCAATGGTTCTGACCTGCGGTTGATTCAAAGATAAGCGCTCCCCAACGGTTGAACACCTGCAACTCGTAGCAATCGCTGAAACGACCATCGAATCCGGGTTTGAAGCAATCGTTGATGCCATCGAAATTGGGCGTGAATGCAGTCGCATAAGCAATGTCAATCGTATCGTTCCCGAACCATTGGTTTGAGAAATCGATGGTGACCGAATCCACACACAGACTATCATTGTTGTACGTGTAAAGCGTGATCACGCTTCCCTGTCCCGGTTGGTAAGTATGGGTCGGCTCAAATTCGGTCGAAATAGAACCATCGCCAAAAATCCAATAATAGGTTTCGCTGTTCTCGGAGTTGTTTCCGAACGTGGCGTAAATGCCATCGCAACTTGGCTCAAACGATGCTTGGAACGCTGAAATAGGAAGTGTCAGAATACCAATGGTCACATCTGCGGATGCTTCGCAACCGTATGCGCTGGTCACATTCACGGTGTAAGTGGTCGTTCCATTCGGACTCAGATATGGTGAGCCTGAACTTGGATCGCTGACGCCATCTGTTGGAGTCCAACTGAAGGTGGCACCACTACTTACAAACGCCTGCACGCTATCATTCAAGCAGATAATACTATCCGGCCATGCAGTCACGGAGAAAATGGTAATGCTCACCGAGTCAGAATTCACACATCCGTTGACATCTGTTCCGGTTACAAGATACACGGTCGGAACCAGCGGAGAGGCCGTTGGATCGGCACTCTGAGGATCGCTGATGCCCACCAGCGGACTCCAATTGTAGCTGTCAGCCCCTGTTGCATGGAGCACAAGACTTCCGTTGGCGCAGATCATACTGTCAACACCGGCATCTACAACCGGTAGCGGATTCACCGTCACGGTCATTTCATCCGTATCAACACAGTTGTTGTTATCGGTCACGGTCACCGTGTAGGTCGTGGTCTGCTCGGCAGTTGAAATTGGCAACTGCGCGTTCGCATCATCCAAATATGTTGAAGGACTCCATTGATACCCCGTTCCACCGGAACCTTGCAGTACAACGCTCTCTCCGATACAGATTTCTTGATCCGGTCCGGCATTGGCAACAGGAAGCGGGTTCACCGTCAACGTCATCTGGTCGGTGGCCTCGCAGCCAATATTGTCCTGAACGATCAACGTATAGGTGGTCGTCTGGTTCGGGTTGGCATCGGTTGTAGGGTTGGTCGGATCCGCCAAACCGATCGGTGGAACCCACTGATAGGTCACTCCTCCAGAACCCGACATCTGCGTTCCATCACCCGAACAGATCGCTTGATCCGGTCCGGCATTCGCATTTGGCAGCGGATTCACGGTTACGGTAACCTGTGCCGTATTCGTACAGAATGTACTGAACGTGATGTCATCCAAAGCAAAGTCATTTCCACCGACATTCGTGTTCTGATTCACCACGCAAATGGTGGCCGTGGTCGCATTTCCTGAGTTCCATGTCTCGTAAAACTGCGCCCAGTTATTGATGTTGAAAGGCGCATTGAACGGAGCACCAAGCACTTGTCCGTTGATCGAGAACTGGAGAATGGCCGGACTGTTCGCACTTACCGAACTCACCCATGTACCGAAGTAATAATCGGTATTGGGCGACACCGAAACGGTCTGACACCACACGCTTTGGTTAGGTGTTCCAGCACCATTCACCACCAGGAAGCTATCTACGGGCGCATTGCCCGTATGGCCGAGGCCATGGAACGATGGATGCACATCATTTGCATCTATTACCACGCTGTAAAGCCCTTCTGGAATGAGATTGGTGGAGTAACCGTAATCGCTTCCAAAGCCGACATTTCCTTGCGAAAAGTCTCCGTTGAACACCAAATTACCCGTTGGCTGACCGACCGTTACCGTATATGTGGTTGTGCTCAACGGTGTAGCGATCGGGTTGTGGATATTCGGATTGTTCAATCCCGATGTTGGGCTCCAACTGTAGGTCTGCCCTCCCGAAGAAAACAACTGCACACTTTCTCCCGCGCAGATGGTCGTATCAGGCCCTGCCAATGCATTCGGTAGCGGTTCTTGCCAAACGGTTACTGAATCTGAACTTGAACAGCCGATAATGTCGGTAACCGTAACCACGTACGTAGCCGTATCTGAAGAGAAGGTGACGATAGGATTGGAAATGTTCGGGTTGGAAAGGCCTGTTGTGGGCGACCATTGGTAGCCAACGCCTCCCGTAGCATTCAACTGAACATTGCTTCCAGCGCAAACGCCTTGATCAAATCCTGCGAAAGCTGTAGGAAGCGGACTTACCACAACTGTTACTGTATCACTTGCCAGACAACCGCTGCCATCATCCCCAACAACCGTGTAAACCGTTGTGGTTGTTGGTGAGGCGGTTGGGAATTGCGCATTCGGATCGGAAAGCCCGGTGGCAGGAGTCCAGGTCCAGCTCACCCCGCCAACAACACCTAATTGCGCCTGATCTCCGATACAGATGATCGTATCTCCGATGGCATCCACCAAGAACACATCCACCAGAACGGTGTCCGTATTCGAACAACCGTTGGCATCCGTTCCCTCCACCACATAATCGGTAGGAACGGAAGGTTGAGCGGTCGGATTGGAAATATTGGCATCGGAAAGACCTGTGGTCGGAGTCCAAACGTATGAATCTGCACCCGTTGCCTGCAATTGTACAGACTGCCCCAGGCAGAGCGTTTGATCCGCTCCTGCACCGACTGTCGGCAATGGATTAACGGTTACTGTAACCGTATCGGTTGAAGAACAACCGATATTATCACTCACGGTCACCACATAGGTGGTGGTAACTTGCGGACAGGCTTCTGGACTACTCGAATTGGCATCGGAAAGACCCGTTGCAGGAGACCAACTGTACGTGTCGCCACCAGATGCCTGCAAGGTTGTACACTCGCCAAAGCAGATGGCAACGTCAGCACCAGCATTTGCCACAGGCAGTGGCTGAACCGTTACCTGAACAGAATCAGATAGTTCGCATCCGTTCGCATCCGTGGCATCAACAACATAGGTTGTGGTCGAAGCAGGCCAAACTTCGGGGTTCGCCACATTTGCATCTGAGATGTTCACCGTAGGCGACCAACTGTAGGTTACCGCTCCGCTGGCAGTTAATTGAACCGTGTCTCCAACGCAGATCGTCACAGATGGCGAGACTGATAGTTGCGGTTGAAAGACCTGTACCTGCACCGTATCCAACCCAACACATCCGTCAGCATTGGTCACTCCTACAATATAGTTGGTTGTAACCGGAGGATAAACCGTAGGATTAGAAACTGATATGTTATCAATGAAGGAAACCGGGAACCATGCATAATCCACACCGCCCGAAGCATTCAACTGAACCGAATCGCCCGGACAGATCTGAACGTCTTGCCCAGCGTTGGCGCTTGCGTTGGAAAGCAGACCGACCGTAACCGTGTCTGTACCAGAACATCCCTCCGAATCAAACGCGGTTAGCACATAAGTTGTCTGACCGGTTATGGAAGCTGTTGGCTGCGAACTGTTCGGGTTGTCCAACCCTGTTGTTGGAGACCAAGAATATGTCCATCCGGGAATGGCGGGAGCACCGATCTGAACCGGAATCCCAGGGCAGGTTGCCGTATCGGGGCCTGCATTGGGCAACACCTGCGGCTGAACCGTTACCTGCTGTACGGTCGTGTCTGTACACAATGGGTCGTTCGGGTTGATGGGATTGTACACAACAAGCGTCAGATCGTATGTTCCCGGACCGGGATAAGTCCAACTCGGACTCTGCTGTGTAGATTGATCCGAGGTGGTGGTCGGGTCTCCGAAATCCCACCAGATATTGAAACCTGAAGAACTGCTTGCATTGAATTCTACAAACTCAGTACAGTTGATGAATGAGTTCGGTATCACTTCATTGATGTCATCCGGAAAGGCAACAGGAGCCTGACAGTTGACCACGTTGATCTGAATACATCTCCTCGTCTCTCCAAGCAGCACACCGTTCCGATATTCCTGCACACACATTCCGATCACATACGTTCCAATCGCATTGGGAGTCGCATTCAATTCACCAGTTTGCGGATCGATGGTGAGTGGAACTCCTCCCATCATATCATTTATGGAATAAGGTGCTTGCCACGAAATAGGCGTGTAAGGTGGTGCTCCAGGTGGATTCGGTTGAGGTGAACTTGACGTTGCCCCGGAATAAGGCGTGCAAAGCGAATAGACCAAAGAGTCTCCATCAAGATCGAATGCAGAATGGTCGAACTGCCATGGAAGATTGGCGCAAACGTAAAGTGGCGGAAGGTTACTCCAAATAGGGCTGCTGTTGTCGGGACTTGACCCTGAACCGGGAATGGTTGCCACATAAGTAGCCCCAACGTTTCCGGGATCAACGATATTCTGAACCACGGAATTCCTGCAACACCGCTGATAGGCAATGGTATAACCTCCAGGTGTAGGTGGCAAGGTGACAATGTCCGTATAGTATCCTGCCTCAGTACAAACGCTGTTCGGAGCAGTAACGCAACTCGAATTGATGGTTGATTGAAGTTGAACAATAGAATCCAACGAAAAACTCAGGTCTTGCACCAGGGTTCCAGAGGAATTGAAAATGCCTATTGCCGCAGGGTCATCAAACGGTGCCTGACCGCTAAGACAATCTCGGTAAACCACCAATGTAATGGCGTATTGACTGTTGCCGAGATACGTGTAAACGAGTTCTCCACCAACGATATGCGTGGCCGAGACCCGCTGCACAGTTATGAAAAACAGGATTGCGAGAAGCGAGAATAGTTGTTTCACAGATGCTTTCGTGTTGCAGGTTTGCAACCACTAAAGAAACGAAAAATCTGATGTCAGATCGGTCAGGCCGAAATGATAACACTATTGACCAGGGGAAGGGTAGGTTTTCACGTCTGTCAATTCTCCATCTGCTCCCCAATATTTCCATTCACCCACCTTCTTGGAGCCAGCGTAGTCTCCTTTGCTCTTGATCCTGCCGTTATCGTGCCATTCGGTCCAAGTGCCTTTTTTATCGCCTTCGAAATACTGGCCTTCCTGCTGTTTGTTGCCATTGTCATACCAGAACGTCCAAAGGCCATGCTCGATACCCGCAAAATATACGCCTCGGGATTTCAATTTACCGTTAAGATACCATTCTTCCCACTTCCCCACGCGCGTATTCATCTTGTACTCTCCTTTGTCCTGCGGAGTACCGTCTTCGTAGTAGGTGGTCCAAACGTCCACTTTCATTCCGTTCTTCATCTGGCCTTCACTACGTCTCTTTCCGTCATTGTACCATGTGTAGAAAGCTCCGTTCGGTACGCCATTTTCCATGTTGCCCTCCTCCACTTTCGCCCCATTCATGTCATAATCCTCATAGTGGCCGTTCGGAACGTCATTTTCGAAATACGCCATGGACCATAACTTCCCATTCTGATACCACTCCTGCCACTTGCCCTCTTTCTTCCCGTCCACATATTTTCCTTCCGACTTCTTCTGACCGTTCTCATACCATTCGGTATAAACTCCGTTGGCCACACCGTCTTTCATGGTGGTGGTCGATTTCAAGCGTTTGGAATCGTAGAAATCCTTTTTCACTTCCTGAGCAACTGAAAGCACTGGAACAAGCAACAATAGATAGATGAGGTTTTTCATAGTGGCTGAATTTAGTTGAAGTTCTTTTCCTCAATGAGCTTGCCAAGTTGGTACACCTCTTCTCTCCTCACTGTACCATCAATATACCAATAGGTCCATTTTCCATCAGGCTGGTCATCCACGTAGGTTCGCTGCTCCTGCATCTGAACCTCGTCATACCAGGTTGTCCAAATCCCGTTCTTCTTTCCGTCCATAAGCTGTCCCTCAAATACGATCACTCCATCCTTATCGAATTGCCTGAAAAGACCCGTTGCCTGCCCATTTTTAAATGTGGTCTGCTCTTTAAGAAGATTGTGCGGGTGATATTGACTAAGAATACCCTCAACAACACCTTTCTTCATTGGGGTTACCGAAAGCGTGTCGCCATTCGGGTAAAAGCGCACCTCTTTTACCAAATTCTGTGGCATCTGAGAACCAGCGTAGGTCAATTCTACATTTCCGTTGGAATCCTCTACAAGCACGCTCATCAATTTCTTATTGCATGAGGCGAGGAGAAATGCCGCTACAAAGGCCAGAGAAAGTACGTTTAAACTGATATTTGGCAAGGGTTGTTGGCTTTGCTTGCAAATGTAAAGAAAGTGACTACTTGGTAGCATAAAACACAAAAGGAGGCTGTTGCCTCCTCTTGTTCCTGTGGCGAGAAGGGACGGATTTCGAACTATTGGGAAGACTTAAAACAGATAATTCAACTGATTCCGAGACATTTGCCCGTTCAGAAATCTGGTGCGCCATTTCCGGGTCAATTCGAGTTGCTACCGAAATCCCGTGTTTCTCTTTTGTTGTAACAAGTTTTGCCATCGTTGTACCAATTGGTAACTCGAAGCTACGTGCTTGTCACAGGAGAAGAAAACTTTGGGTGTTTATGCGTTTGGTTGCTTTTGATCAACGGAGCGAACCTTAAAATATGATACACATCATACATTAAGACTACCAAGATCAGTTGGAACCATTGAGTCGTACTTCACATTTGCATCGTGAAGTTATTTCTGACCATATCATTAGGTCTGATCATGTTGGTACATGCTGCCAATACATCGCTGCTTTTACTCAATTATCGGGTAAACAAGGAATTCATCATTGAAAACTTCTGCGAGAATACTGACCGACCAGAAATGCACTGCAACGGCAAATGCCACCTCAAAAAACAGATCGAGCAGGAACAGAATCAAAGGTCGGAAAACCCGGTTTCTGCAGAAAGTGTTTCGCTTGTTCTTGCATTTGAAGAACTGCAAGACTTTCGATTCATACCTGTCGTGAATTCAACCAGCAATAACGAACGTCCGTATTTTTTCAGAAATTATAGCATGCATCTGGTCGGTGTGTTCCGCCCACCTCAAGTTTGATTGAATTACCCATTTATGGCCTCCCACAGAACTGGACCATTCAACATTTAATTCACTCAAACTCTTTAAAATGAATCTTTCAACGAAATCCCTCATATTGGGGGTAGCGCTTGCAAGCGCTTTGATAACGGGTTGTAAAAAGGATGATCCAAAACCAAGTGATGCGTCAACCGATCTGGTTCTGATTGCCTCTGGATACACAGATGCAGGAAGCATGCTGGTGAGACTTTACGCGGCCGACTCAATCAATTCAGCCTTCACAGAACTATTCATCGAAGTTCGCGATTCGGCATCAAACGAGGTTGTGGAGAACGCACAGGTCACTATCCTTCCGATGATGGACATGGGCAACTTGCAGCATTCGGCCCCGCACGAAAACCCGACAAGCAGTACTGCGATCGATGGAATGTTCCCCTGTTACGTAGTGTTTCAAATGCCTGGCGAGATGGGCTGGACTTTAGGCGTGAATGTTGACAATCTGATCGATGGTTCTGGAAGCGTCACTCTGCCGCTTTCCGTGAAAAATCCCGATGCAACCAGAACGCGGGTAGTAACGCCTTTGAACGACCCGAATGCTATACTGGTTATATCATACCTGAAACCGACCGATCCACATGTTGGCATCAACGATTTCGAGATCACCTTGCATTCGAGAGAAACAATGATGTCGTGGCCCAGTGTAGAGAATTACACGGTGGAAATTGCGCCCGAAATGCCATCAATGGGCCATGGTTCTCCGAATAATGTGAATCCAACGCACACTGGAAACGGCCATTACAAGGGACACGTGAATTTCACCATGACCGGGCTGTGGCGAATCAATCTTACCATCATGGATGGTTCAACCGTGGTTGACAGCACATCTTATTTCGAGGTAACGCTTCTGTAATTTGAGCATGCAACGGTTGGCGTACACGGTTTTCTTGCTCCTTCTTGCCGTTTCGGCAAGTGCCCAAAAACAGGACAGCATTCTGTTTTTCACCAAAGGCAATATTACCGAGGCTGTTTTCGAAACAGAGGAGATCCTGGTACGGCCAACCTGTGCATGCATCGGTGCGTGTTCATGCGGAGCAGCGCAGAAAGACAGCTATTCCGAAAACCGTTTTTCACGTACGGGTGACGTTCTTACCAAAAATGGACGTGTGGCATTGATGAAACGCGGCAATTTTGCGTTCGAACCTGTTCTGAACGGAATGTCATCCGACCGTATCAATCTTACAATTGATGGAATGAAGATCTTCGGTGCGTGCACGGACAAGATGGATCCGATCACATCTTACGTGGAACCTAATAACATGAAATCAGTTTCGGTTCAGCACGGGACCGCAGGTAGCATGTTCGGCTCCAGTTTAGGTGGAAGTGTGAACATGGAAACCAACGGAGCACAGATCAACCCGAACAAGCCGATAAGTGGCGAGGTCGGTGCGGGGTTTCAATCGGCCGCTTTGAGTGCCAACGCACTTTTCTCCTTGAACTATAGCAGAAAGAATTGGGCAGTTCTTGCCAATGGTGTTTATCGCAAGTTTCAGAATTACCGTGCCGGGAATGGAAAGACCATTCAGTTCACGCAGTTCGAAAAATGGAACGGCTCCATCTCTGCCAAGTACATGCCAACAGACAAAGACGTGATCCGTATCGACTACATCATGGACGAAGGCTACAACATCGGTTATGCCGCATTGCCGATGGACGTGCTTTACGCCAAAGCGAAGATCTATAGTCTCACCTACCAGCACTACCCGTCTCAAAAATGGTTCGAGAAACTGGAAACCAAGGTCTATGGCAATTCAGTTGGTCACGCCATGGACGACACCAAACGGCCCAATGTTGTGATGCACATGGACATGCCGGGTTCAACCCGCACCTATGGCGGATACGCCAATGGAGACTTTCAATTCGGCAAGCACGAGATCACTGTAAGGTTGGATGGCTACCACACCAATGCGCGTGCGGAAATGACGATGTATCCGGACAACGAGGCGCCCATGTTCATGCTCACATGGCCAGATGTAGACAAGCTCGATTTCGGTCTATTTGTACAAGACGAGATTGCGCTGAACGAAAACCGGAAACTCAGTTTCAACGGTCGATTGGAATACCTGAACACTTCAGTTAAGGATGAGTTTGGCATACAACAGGCAAGTGTGTTCAATCAGGACATTTCTGATACAGATCATCGCCTGTTGAAGAGTGTGAATCTCAGTTTCGCACAGCGTTTCAAAAAAAGTGTCTCAGCGTGGATCACGGCAGGTTATGCCGAACGTTCGCCATCAGTAACAGAGCAATACGCGTTCTACATTTTCAATGCATACGATGGTTTCGATTACATCGGCAACCAGGATGTGAAAAACGAAAAGGCCGTTCAGGCCGACATCGGATTGGAATGGAAACACAAGAAGGCCAACATCCGGCTCACGGGTTTCTACTACCACATGTTCGATTACATTTTGGGGGCGAAGGACAGTTCCTTGGATGCCATGACCATTGGAGCGAACGGAGTGAAGGTTTCTCGAAACATTGATTGGGCCCTTATGACGGGTGGCAACTTGGAAATGAGCTACCGACCGCTGAAGTGGCTGGAGATCTCGAACGTCAGTTCTTACATTTTCGGTAACACACATAATGGAGACCCACTTCCCTTAGTACCGCCATTCAAAAATGTTACTTCTGTAAAATGGAACCACAAACAGGGTTTTGTTGCAGCTGAGTGTGAAACAGCCGCAGCGCAGAACCGTGTAAACCCTGAGTTCGGTGAGATGAAAACTCCCGCCTATGCCATCATCAACCTGCGCGCAAGTTATTTCTTTCGGTTCGGGAAGAGGCGGTTAACGCTGAATGCCGGAATTGAAAACCTGCTGGACACTTACTATAGAACGCATCTTACTTGGGGTGGCATTCCACAGCCTGGAATTAACGGTTATCTGAATGTGAGTTTTACATTCTGATGCCGATAATAGCAACGTCATCGAGTTGTTCGTTGCCATTACACCAATCATCAAAATGCAACTTGAATTTTTCCCGTTGTTTGGCCTCATCAAGCATCCAAACCTCCAGCAACAGCTCCGCAAAGCCTTTTCTTCTCATGCGTTTGTTTTTCGAACCACCTATCTGATCATAATATCCATCTGAGGTCAAATAGATCATATCTCCCCTACTTGCCCGGATTTCCACTTCTTTGAAAGTTGCGTCAAAACTCGGCTGAAGGAAACCTCCAATTCCCTTCTTTGAACCGGAAATCTCTTCAGCCCCATTGGCTCCTACAATAAACATTGGTCGGTTGGCACCAGCAAAAACCAAGTGCTCACGCTTAGCGTCACAGCATATCAAGGCCACATCCATGCCATCCTGTATCGCCTGTCCATCTTTACCCAAAAGCTTTTTGAGCTCCATTTGCAAATGTCTAAGTATAGCGGCCGGGGACACATGGTGGTGTTCATTCACTATACGGGTCAACAATTGATGTCCGACCAATGACATAAAAGCACCTGGAACGCCATGACCCGTACAATCGACAACGGCTACTATTTTGCTGTCTCCAACCTGCGAAGCAAAGATGAAATCACCGCTCACTTTATCCTTCGGCCTAATAAAAACGAACGACCTTGGGCAGATCCGTATCAATTCCCGTTCAGAAGTAAGAATGCCCCTTTGAACCCGTTGAGCGTAATCTATGCTTGATTGCAGCTGATCATATTGTTCCGATAATTTTACATGGGCATCTTCTAAAGCATTGGTACGCGCTTCAACCATGTCTTCCATTTGTTCGGCATAGGTTCTTAGCATCTTCTCATTCTCCTTCATTCGAGTGATGTCTCGCTTTATTCCTATCCACAGTCGAATTCCGCCTGTATCGTCCAGAATGGGCGAAATATGGATACTGGTCCAAAACTCTTCTCCATTCTTACGATAGTTAAGGAGTTCGCCTTTGTAAGAAACCCCGTTTTCCAGACACTCACGTATTCTACCCAACTCTTTTTTGTCCGTTTTAGGTCCCTGTAAGATACGCGGTGTTTTTCCCACGACTTCTTCCTCCTTGTAACCCGTCATTGCGGTGTAGGCTTTATTGACAAATAGAATTTTGGGACCAGGTCGGCTGAAAGGTTTCGCTTCTGTAATGAGAACACCATCGCTTGCCTCTTCAAGGATTTTCTTGATAAGCTGAATATCGAGGTGCAGAGACCCTTCCGGTGAAAATGGCATCAGTTGCAATGAATGGTTTCAACACGAACATACAAAACCTTAAACAACGCACCTCGTAAAAAATGACGGCCGTCATATAAAGTTACCCCTTACGCAGTTAAATCCTTCGAGCAGTGCGTCATTTCGCAGAGCGCATCTTTATTGGTGATGCGCAACTTTTTCCCTTCTATGGCAACGATGCCTTCCTTTTGAAGTTCGGCCAAACTTCTGATCACCGACTCATAGGTAGTATTGGCTAACGAGGCCATGTCTTTTCGTGAAATGGTATATGCTAAGAGCGTAGCATCTGATGCATCAAATCCAAAACTTTCCATATTCATACGGATGGCCTGCGCCACGCGCTGCTTTACCGTCATGTTCAGTTGATTCTTGCGCATACGCTCAGACCGTCTCAACTCTTCGGCAAAAAACATCATAAATGCATAGCAGAACATGTTATTGGTCTTGAGCAGATTCTCAAAAATTGTTCGCGGCAGCACATACACCGAAGTGTCGGAAAGTGCCACGGCCGAGATGGAAAACGTAAAATCCTCACCAAACCCTCGGTGACCGATCACCTGACCATCCGTTGCAAAGCGGGCAATTACCTCCACGTTGTCCGTGTAATTGGAATAGACCTTTACGCGGCCATGCTTTACCATATATGTTGTCGGCCTTCTGCCCTTCCTTTAGGATCAACTCTCCTTTCTTATAGGTCAATTCGGAAGTATTCTGCCTGGCAAGTTCCTGCCACTCTGCCGTACAGTAATTGGCAATTAACTGATTAAGCTGTTTGAGTTCAGAAGATTTCATGGGCCATCATTCTTATCGCGTGAAAATAAGAAGTGGTTTTTGCATCGGAATCTCCAAGGGGTATTGAACCAACCAAACTTGCACACCAAGGATTGAGCTTTCTATCATAATTATGCGATAAAGCATTTAATTATATGACAGCCATCATCTTTTATAGTACGCATACATAATTCCTTCGCACTGTGAAAATTGATTAACCAAATCAACCAATTATGAAAACAAAACTCTCATTGATCGGAATAGCTGGCTTGTTGATGGTGTTCGTATCATGCGATACCGACCGATCAGCAAATTCGAAGGCTACAGCCAGCCCAAGCCTTGCCGAGCAGAACAGACCACTTGGTCAAGCGTCTGTTGTGGACGCAGCTTCCGACCCCAACATCCTACAAGTTGCCATTGGGTCGAAAGATCACAGCACGCTGGTCGCGGCAGTTCAAGCTGCGCAGATCGAGCATGTTCTTGTAAACGCGGGACCGCTTACCGTATTTGCTCCGAACAATGCCGCGTTCGATGCCTTGCCCGAGGGTACAGTAGAAAACCTTCTGAAACCTGAGAATAAGGAAACGCTTGCCGGTATTCTTACTGGTCATGCTGCACCAGGTTCTTTCGATGTGGAAGCGTTAAAGAAAGAAGCTCGGAAAGGACGGAAGATCTATATGGCTGATGGCTCTTACTTGGAAGTAACGGTTGACGGGGAAGACGTGTATGTGGCCGGGGCCAAGGTGATCGGCACCATCCAAACTTCAAATGGAATAATCAACGTGGTAGATAAAGTCATTCTACCCAATTCATAAACACATAAAAACAAAAAATCATGAGAACCATAAGTTCAATAGTAGCAGTTGCACTTGTAGCCACCATCGTTGGATGCGGTAGTGGTGAAACCAGAGAGGCACCTCCGGGCACCAAACCCGAATCAATGTTAAAAAAGGAAGAGCCTGCCGGAAAGGACCTTGGAATAGGCCCGGTCAAAAAGGTAGACATTCCTGAAACCATAGACGAGGCATTGGCCGCCAAGGGAAAGGAAACCTTTGAGGCCAAATGCACCGCCTGCCATAAGATAGGGAAACGCTTTGTGGGACCCGACCTGACAGGCGTGGTGAACCGAAGAGAGCCGGAGTGGATCATGAACATGATCCTGAACCCTGAGGTCATGGTAAAGGACAACGAAACGGCCAAAGCACTGCTGGCAGAATACATGTCGCCCATGGCCAACCAGAACTTGACAGAGGAAGAAGCCAGAAGCGTCCTTGAATATTTCCGAACACTTAAATGAACAGACCAAAACTTCAAAAACGAGATAAAATGAAAAAGACGATCTTTTCAATAACGGCCGTGGCCATCAGCACCACGATGCTGATAAGTTGCGGAGGTGCAAAGAAAGGCGGTGACTCAGGTGGAGCGCTATCTGGCAAGAATGCCGAAAAAGTGTACGTGGCACCAGGCGAATACGATGAGTTCTATGCCTTCATATCAGGAGGATTCAGCGGTCAACTTTCGGTCTATGGACTTCCTTCCGGCCGACTTTTCAAGGTGATCCCGGTGTTCTCGCAGGATGCGGAGAAGGCCTATGGATACAACGAGGAAACCAAGCCTATGCTCAATACATCATACGGTTTCATTCCATGGGATGACGCTCACCATCCGGATCTTTCGCAGACCAAAGGAGTGATTGATGGACGCTGGTGTTTCATTAATGGAAACAACACGCCACGTATTGCACGCATCGATCTGAAAACGTTCGAAACCACCGAGATCATTGAGATTCCCAACTGTGCGGGAAACCACAGTTCATCCTACGTGACGGACAATACGGAATATGTGATCGCTGGAACACGTTTCTCGGTTCCCGTTCCTCAGAAGGACATGCCGATCAGCGAATACAAGGGCAACTTTAAGGGAATGCTCTCTTTCTTGAAAGTGGATCAGGAAACAGGTGAGATGGATCTTTCATTCCAGATAATGATGCCGGGATTCGATTACGACAAAGCACATCCTGGTCGTGGAAAATCGCACGGTTGGTTCTTCTTCACCACCTACAACTCTGAAGAGGCTGCAAGTCTGCTGGAGGTCAACGCGTCTCAGAACGACAAGGATTTCATTGCAGCGGTGAACTGGAAAAAGGCCGAGGAATACATCAAGGAGGGCAAGTTCAAGACCATGCCCGCCAAGTATGCCCACAACATCTATGATGAGGGAACACAGATGGCCACATCGACCATGGAGAAAGATGTCAAGGTGCTGGATCCTGCCGAATGTCCGGGACTGGTCTATTTCCTTCCCACCCCGAAATCACCGCACGGTTGTGATGTGGATCCCACAGGAGAATACATCGTGGGTAGCGGAAAGCTCTCTGCCAATGTTACGGCACACTCATTCACCAAAATGCTGGATGCCATCAAGAACGAGAAGTTCAGTGGTGAAGCCTACGGCATTCCCATCATCAACTTTGAGGATGTGCTTGGTGGCACCGTTGTGCAGCCTGGTCTCGGGCCATTGCACACCGAGTTTGACAATAACGGATATGGATATACCACGTTCTTCATCTCGTCTGAGGTTGTCAAATGGAAAGTTGGAACTTGGGAAGTGGTGGACCGAAAGCCGACCTATTATTCTCCTGGTCACCTGATGATTCCTGGCGGCAACTCGCAAAAACCATGGGGCAAGTATCTGTTGGCCATGAACAAGATCACAAAAGACCGTTATCTGCCCACGGGTCCAGAACTCTGTCAGTCTGCCCAATTGTATGACATTACTGGCGAGAAGATGGAGCTGCTGAGCGACTTCCCCACCATCGGTGAGCCACACTACGCAGCGGGCTGCCCTGCCGAACTCATCCAACCAAACCAACAGAAGATCTACAAGTTGGAAGACAACAAGCATCCTTATGCCGCTAAAAGCGAGAAGGAATCGAGAGTGGAGCGAAATGGCAAGGATGTACACATTTACCTGACCACTATACGTAGCCACTTTGCGCCAGACAACATTGAAGGTGTAAAGGTTGGAGACAAGGTTTATTTCCATGTAACCAATTTGGAGCAGGATTATGATGTGCCGCATGGTTTTGCAATGATCGGTGCCAACAATTCTGAACTGCTCATTATGCCAGGCCAGACCGAAACACTGGTGTGGGAACCGAAGCAGGTGGGCGTGTGGCCGTTCTATTGCACAGACTTCTGCTCGGCCCTGCATCAGGAAATGCAAGGTTACATAAGAGTCTCTCCTGCGGGATCAAGCACAGCCCTTTCGTGGTCGCTTGATGGAGAATAGGTTGATCGAATACCCGCATGGTTTATGAGAGAGATCGGGCAGCGTGAAAAACTGCCCGTTCTTTTCCTCGAACATTCATCCAGGAAAACTGAAAAGACAATGAAAACTTCAAAGATCATCATGATAGTGGCTGCGCTTTTGCCCTTAATCCTTTTCTTCCTCCCCATGTGGACCATCCAACTGAGCGCTCCGCAATATCCAGACCCATTGGAGATGCGCATCTTCATCACAAAGATCGATGGCGACCTGCAGAGCATCAACCTGATGAACCATTATGTGGGAATGAAGATGATTCCTGAGACGATTCCCGAATTCGAGTTCTTTCCATGGATTGTTGGCGGAATGATCCTGCTTGGTGTGGTGATCGGGCTGATCGGCAATCGTTTTCTGTTTCTTATTTGGTTCTGGGTCTCAGCCATATTAGGGTGCTTCGGCATGTATGATTTCTACAAATGGGAGTATGATTACGGAACCAGTCTTAACCCGAAGGCTGCCATCAAGTTCATGGACGAAGCAGGCAAACTGATCACATACCAGCCGCCATTGATCGGAACACAGACCATCCTGAATTTTCAGGCCACATCGCTCCCTGCCATTGGTGCTTACGTCCTCTTTTTAGGAATGGTGCTCAGTATCGTAGCCTATTGGGTCGGCCGATATGAAGCAGGTCATAAGTTCCCACCATTATAAAAACACCATGAAAAACCATCCGACATACGCACTTATTCTGACGCTGTTCCTGACCGCGTGTTCGGTCGAACCGCAGCCGATCAACTATGGTTCCGATGCCTGTCATTTCTGCAAGATGAACATCGTTGACAGCCAGCATGCCGCTGAGTTCGTCACCACAAAAGGCAAGTGCTACAAGTTCGATTCGGTCGAATGCCTGCTCAATGCGATGAAAGGCTTTGATGAAGCACCGATCAAGCTGACGCTGGTCTGCAATTATGCCGATCCGGGCAATCTGACCGATGCTAAAAGCGCCACGTACCTGATCAGCGAGAACATTCCAAGCCCCATGGGCGGTTTCCTTTCAGGATTCGCTGAAAAGGAAGATGCGGTGGCTACGCAAAAGGAGGAATCGGGAGAGCTTTTTTCTTGGAAAGAACTAAAAACCAAGTACGAACTGTAAGCCGATGTTCCGCGCCATCCTCATATTGTCCCTGTTGCCCATGGTGTGTCTTGGAAAGATGATCAATGTCTGTCCGTCCTGTCAATACACATCCATCCAACAGGCCATTTATGTGGCCGACAGTGGCGATGTGGTGCGGGTGAAAACGGGAACTTATGCCGAGCACGACATCACCATTGACCGTCCCATTTCGCTGAAAGCAGATGGCGATGTGACCATTGATGGCGAGCAGCGATCATACATCATCAAAGTGGCAAGCGACCATGTTTCCATTTCAGGATTCAAACTGGAGAATGTCGGTGTCAGCTTCACGAAGGATTTTGCTGCCATTTACCTGCACAGAATCCATCACTTTACCATTGAAAACTGTGTACTCGAAGCCGCATTTTTCGGCATTCTTGTGGAGAAATCGGGCAACGGCCTGATCCGAAACAACACGGTGAATGGTGTCGGGACAGAAGAAGTGAACTCTGGCAACGGCATTCACCTTTGGAACTGCGACAACATCCGCATTGACAACAACCACCTGTTCCACCTGCGTGACGGTATCTATTTCGAATTTGTGAAAGAGAGCACCATCACCAACAACCTCAGCGAGCACAATTTTCGGTACGGGCTGCATTTCATGTTCAGCAACCATGATGTCTATACTGACAACACATTCCACGACAATGGCGCGGGCGTGGCGGTCATGTTCAGCAAGTTCATTGAGATGAGGCGCAACAAATTCATCAAGAACTGGGGATCCGCGTCCTACGGTCTGCTGCTGAAGGAGATCTATGATGCAGAGATCATTGACAACGATTTCATTGAGAATACGATCGCCATCAATGCCGAAGGATCCACACGGGTCAATTATCGGAACAACACGCTGAAGGCAAACGGTTGGGCAGTAAAGATCGCGGGGGCTTGCTACGCCAACATTTTTGAGGCCAATAATTTCAGTTCGAATGCCTTTGATGTTTCCTACAACAGCCAGTTGAACGACAACCGTTTTACGGGCAATTATTGGAGCGAGTACACAGGTTACGACCTCGATAAGGATGGAACGGGCGATGTACCCTACCGGCCTGTAAAGCTGTTCTCCTACATCGTGAACCGCACCCCGGAGACCATCGTTTTGCTACGAAGCCTTTTCGTGGACATCATCAATTTTTCGGAAAAGGTCTCGCCTGTCTTTACGCCAGATGAATTGGTTGACAATTCGCCCAAAATGAGATTGATACCATGATTCGCGTTGAAGCATTGCATAAATCGTTCGGCAAACTGACCGTGCTCGATGGCCTTGACCTGACCATTGATGCAGGTGGCATTTTCGTCATACTCGGTCCTAACGGTTCGGGAAAGACCACGCTCATCAAAAGCATTCTTGGAATGGTGGTGCCCAATAAGGGAAGTATTTCAATTGACGGAAAGCCTATCTTGAAAGAATGGCAATACCGTGGCAACATCGACTACCTGCCTCAGATCGCCAATTTCCCGTCCAATCTTACGGTTTCCGAGTTGCTGAAACTGGTCAAGCAGCTGCGGGATACTTCAACCCGCGATGAAGAACTGATCCACCTGTTCGGGCTGGAGCCTTTTCTGCAAAAGAAACTCGGCAACCTTTCGGGCGGCACCAAGCAGAAAGTGAATATCGTGCTCACATTCATGTTCAACAGCAACCTCATCATTTTGGATGAGCCGACATCAGGTCTCGACCCAATAGCGTTGCTTCACCTCAAAGAACTCATCCTCAAAGAGAAGGAAGCGGGCAAGACCATTCTCATTACTACGCACATCATGAGTTTTGTGGAAGAAATGGCCGATGAGGTGGTTTTTCTGTTGGACGGCCGCATCTACTTTAAAGGTTCTGTGGCCGCGTTGCAGGAGAAGACCGAGCAGCAGGACCTGGAGCACGCCATTGCCAAAATCCTTAAGAACGAGCATGTTGATGGATAAGGGAAACTGGGAAATTGATCTTCCCCATTTGGGGGAATTAAAGGGGGCTTTGCATGTTTAGGATCATGACATACAGCTTTTTCGACCTGATGCGCAGCCGCTGGACGTTCGTGTATTTCGGGTTCTACCTGCTGCTGGGCATGGCGCTGCTGTTCCTGAACAATGACGTGTCGAAAGCGATCATCACCATGATGAACATCATCGTGGTGCTCACTCCGCTCATCGGCACCATTTTCGGGGTGATGTACTATTACAATTCCAAGGAATTCACCGAGTTGTTGCTCGCGCAGCCGCTTAAACGCAGCACCATCTTTCTCGGGCAATATTTCGGGTTGGCGTTATCTCTTGCTGGCAGCCTTGTTTTCGGATTGGGCATTCCATTTGCCATTTATGGCGTGGTCGGTTCGGGTTCGTTGGTCAGTTTTCTGCTGCTGCTGATCGTTGGCGCACTGCTCACATTCATCTTCGTGGCGTTGGCCTACAATATCGGTCTGGCCAACGACAACAAGATCAAAGGTTTCGGGCTGGCCATTCTCCTTTGGCTTTTCCTGGCCGTGGTTTACGATGGCATGTTCCTCATTTCGCTGGTCATGTTCGATGATTATCCCATCGACAAATTCTCACTCATTGCCAGCATGCTCAACCCAATAGATCTTTCAAGGATTCTCATCATCCTCAAACTCGATATTTCTGTGTTGCTCGGTTACACGGGCGCGGTCTTCCAGAAATTCTTCGGTACATCCTTCGGAATGTTGGCGAGTTTCGGGCTGTTGTTCATCTGGTGTGCCGCGCCTGTAGCACTTATCGTTCGCAAAGCGAAACGGAAGGATTTTTAAAACATCAAAATAATTATTCGGATAAATTTGTCCGATTAAATGTGAGATGATACATTTGCCACCACCAAAACGAGCAAATGTTTTCTAAGGCATGTGAATATGGTATTCGGGCAACGCTTTACGTTGCGCAGCAATCTGCCGAAGGCAAACGGGTCAGTTTAAAGGAAATCAGTTCCAGTATTAGCTCGCCAGAAGCATTCACAGCCAAAATTCTGCAACAACTGGCCCGTAATGGCGTGTTGCGCTCCACCAAAGGTTTGCATGGCGGTTTTGATGTGGATGACCAACAGATGCATTCTGTAAAGCTCAGTCAGATTGTTGATGCAATTGATGGAGATGCGATTTACAATGGCTGTGGACTTGGTTTGGAAAAATGTAATGCGAAAAAGCCATGCCCACTTCACGATCAGTTCATGGTAATTCGCAATGAGCTGAAGCAGATGCTGGAGAGCACTACTCTCGATCAACTTACAACAGATCTTGTGGATGGCATCACCTGCCTCAAACGCTAAAAAAAAAATTTAATCATAAATAAGACAAAAAGGTCTTTTATTCCGATATGAAAAAACCATTCTCCTCACTTCTGGCAACTGCCATACTTCTAATAGCCAATCGTTCGGTAGCACAAGAGGTCACTTCCGAAAACTGGATCACCAGTCCTGGAATCATTGGCACCATCATTCTCGTAACATTGGTTTTAGTGGTTGCGGTGATCATTGTTCTTGCACGATTGAGCAACTATCTGCGTACGGTTCAGAAAGAAGACGATGAAACTTCAAAACTCGCATTCAAGAAAGAACTTCTTGAGATGGAGGGCTCAGAAATCGATGAGCTTCTCTCTAAAAGAAAAGCAGCCCTTGAATACAAATTAAAAGGATCTGAACTTGGAGGCGAACAGACCGCTTCTGACGACCAAGGTCTCATCAAACGGGCAGAGAACGAACCGGACAATCCGCTGTTTGACGAAAAAAAAAAGACCGATCTCAACCTTCAGACACCTGAAGAACTCACAAAATTGATTGTCTGGTACTTGGGTGCTGCTGTTTTTTGGCTCGTTTTCGGAACCACCATCGGTCAATACCTCGGAATGAAATTCGTTTGGCCGGAGCTGGATAGCGTTTCTTGGCTTTCGTTCGGGAGATTACGCCCAGTACACACAAACACCGTATTCTGGGGATGGGGATCTTTGGCCATGATAGGTCTTGGTCATTTCGTGATCACCCGAACCTCAAACATCAACCTACACAGCTACAAACGTTCTTGGCTTGCCTTCGGATTGATAAACCTTTCAGTTCTGCTTGGCAATCTCTGTCTCATGTCTGGTATCAATAACGGTGGTGGCGAATACCGCGAATACATCTGGCCGGTCATGTTGCTCTTTGCCTTGGGGCTCATTCTCACTTTTCGAAATTTTTACCGTACCGTGGCCAGCCGAAAAATCTCTGAGATATACATCTCTAACTGGTTTATTCTGGCCGCTCTCGGTTGGACCATCATTCTGAGCATTATCGGTTACATGCCTTGGTTCCAGAACGGTTTGGGCGAAACCGTCATTCAAGGATATTACATGCACCAAGGCGTTGGCATGTGGTTCATGACCTTCACTTTGGGGCTTACATATTATTACCTGCCCTCTACCCTCAACAAGCCTATTTACTCCTACTCTTTAGGTGTGTTAGCATTCTGGACGCAAATGTTGTTCTACACACTTATAGGCACGCACCATTTCGTATTCAGCCCATTACCCTGGTGGTTGCAGACGGTGGCCATTGTATTTAGTGCAGGTATGTTCATTCCAGTTATTGCGGGAAGCACCAACTTTCTGATGACCATGCGAGGAAGTTGGAGCCATATTTCTAAAAGCTATGTACTACCCTTCTTCTTGGTAGGGGTGGTTTTCTACTTTGTAGGATCCTCTCAGGGAAGTTTTCAGGCATTCCGATTTACTAATTACGTGTGGCATTTCACCGACTTCAATGTGGCCCATTCTCACATGACCATGTACGGCATCATCACCTTCATACTGTGGGCATGCATTTACACCATTGTACCGAAGCTACGCGGCAAAGAACCACCTCAGATATTGGTGGGTGCGCATTTCTGGATGGCCTTCATCGGACTGTTTGCTTACATGATCTCGATGATGGCGGGAGGCACACTCAAAGGCATCAGTTGGTTGGATGGACATCCGTTCATTCAATCGGTCATCCTGATGAAAAAGTACTGGATCTGGCGAGCTGTTGGTGGGTCTCTGATGTTCTTATCTCACTTGGTTTTCGCCTATAATTTCTATTTGATGGTCCGAAAATCGTCTGAGACAGTTTCTGTTCATCAATTGAAAACTGTAAACGCCTAAGACATGTTCAATTTCCATAAAGATCATAGAGCACTCGTACGGACGGCCATTCTCGGATTTGTGTTATTGAGTACAGGGATTGCCATTATTCCTGCTTCGCAGATGCAAGATGTACAACCATTGCCCGATCAAAAACCGCTAAGCGCAGCAGAACGCAGAGGCCTCGAAACATACATTTCTGAAGGCTGTGTGGCGTGTCATACTCAACAGGTTAGAGGCATTGAAATGGACAAGATGTGGGGAGACCGCCCTTCAATTCCTTCCGACTACTTCTACAACAAGCAGCGAATGGGCATTCTGCGACAGTCACCCTCGTTGCTCGGCAGCGAGCGTACGGGGCCTGACCTGACCAATATTGGGAAACGGCAACCCGGTATCGATTGGCATCTGATACATCTCTACAATCCACGGGCTGTGGTAGAGGCATCTATTATGCCTTCTTACCCGTGGTTATTCGAAGCGAAAGACGAGGCACTTATTACCGAGGACGATGTGATAGTTCCAGTTGGAAAGACGCATTTTAACCAAACAGGAAAAAAGATCACGGCCACGGAAAAAGCACTTGATCTGGTTGCCTATCTACAATCGCTGAAACAAGCCGAAATGCCAAGTGCTTCATCGTTCATTCCAATGAAAAAGAAGAAAGACGAGACTAAAAAGAGTGACAAAAGCGAAGAGCAACAGACAGATGACCTTCCTGACGGAGAAAACCTGTTCATGAATACCTGCGCAGCCTGTCATCAAGCAACAGGAAAAGGTCTGCCAGGTGCATTTCCCCCACTTGCAGGCAGTAGCATTATAAACGATGAAGATCCCGAAACGTTGATCCGAATTATTCTTCAGGGATATGACGCCCGCCCGGATTACGGCCAAATGCCAAGTTTCGCGGCTCAACTCAACGATAAAGAAATTACCGCGATAATGAACCACGAACGCAGCAGTTGGGGCAATCGTGCCCGAAAAGTAAGTGTTGAAGAAGTAACCAAAATCCGAGAACTGGTAATGAGCGAACAACCATGAAAAAACCGATTGTCTCACTGATTCTTTTCCTGTCATCGGCAACCGCATTTGCTTGCGAAGTGTGCAAGCGAAACCAACCGAGAGTGCTACAAGAATTCACGCATGGTGCCGGGCCTGATGGAACGGTTGACTATTTGATCATGGGAAGTGCCATTCTCATAGTGGCTGTAGCTTTAGGTTTAGCTATCAAATTCCTCGTAAAACCGAACGAAAACAACCCCGAACACATTAAAAATATTGTTACCAATGAAGGGTTCTGAACAATTGGAGGACAACAGAAACGTGCGTCTATTTCTGGATGATGCACCAACACCTTTCGGGGAGTTCAAACCACCCGTAAAGTTCACGCTCGACACCACCAAAATACCGGATGGCAAACACCAGCTCAAGATCGTTGCTAAAAGTAGCAGCGGTGTAGAAGGCATTCGGGTTATTCCGTTTGAGGTAAGAAACGGACCAGAGATTGTCGTTGTAGGACTTTCAGACAACGAAGTGATCGACACGCAAATACCCATAACTGTCAATGCCTACGGAAGTGAGACGAGTGATCAATTCATCATCAACGGTTCGGAAACACCAAAGGCCATTCCCGCTTGGGTTTGGGCATTGGTTATCTCTTTTACGGCTTTTGCAATATTCTACCTGACCACCTATTTGACACCGGACCTTTACAACTCTTTTTTCTAATGAAAAAAGACATTGCGCATATAGAAGACATCAAACTATTGGTGGACCTGTTTTACGACAGCGTTCGTAAGGATGAACTCATCGGACCGATTTTCGATGAAGTGATACAAGACCGTTGGCCCGAGCATCTGGAGAAAATGTACCGGTTTTGGCAAACGGTGCTACTTGAAGAACACACTTATCACGGAAGTCCGTTTCCGCCCCACGCTAAGTTGCCTGTTGAAAAACTGCATTTTGAGCGCTGGCTCAAATTGTTCTTTGCTACCGTTGACAAACACTTTGATGGCGAACGGGCTGAAGAAGCCAAATGGCGTGCAAGACAGATGGCTGAGATGTTCAACTATAAAATTGACTATTATAGGAACAGTTCGTCAACCCCATTAGCTTGAACCCATACACCTTCCGACATGAGTACATCCAAGCCTCTGAAACGCCAAAAGGAACTTCAGCCGTTCAGCCGAGAGCATCACCACGGACTGCTACTCTGCTGGAAGATTGGCAAAGGATTGAGGAATAGTATTGATGATGGGCGCATCAAGAAATACGTGGATCACTTCTATGAGCACAGTCTGGTGCAGCATTTCGAAGATGAGGAGAAGTTCGTGTTTCCTATTCTCGGCCCAGAAAACAAACTCGTACAGCAGGCCTTGGCCGAGCATCGTAGACTGCTGCGATTGTTTACTGACACATCAAATGTTAGAAAAGCCCTAAGCAAGATCGAAGAAGAGCTGGATGCACATATCCGATTTGAAGAGCGAGTGCTTTTCCCTGAGATTCAAAAAGTTGCTTCGGAAGCACAATTACAGACCATTGATCAGCATCATCAGGAAATTCCAGCTTGCGAGGATTGGGACGATGAATTCTGGAAATAGGACACTCCTGATCAAATGATATATATCATATTTATTATTCGGATAAAATCATCCGATTAATAAAATCGCTACCTACTTTTGGACTGTAAACTCAAAGTAAACGCTATGACCGTTACAGACGAAAAGACCATTGGTGAAATGGTGGCTGAGAATTATCGCACCGCACCAATCTTCAAGAAATATGGCATCGACTTCTGTTGCCGTGGCGGCCGAACGGTGGAAGATGCTTGCCTTGCAAAAGGAATTGATCCCGAACCGCTGATAAACGAACTGGCTCAGGTTGCTGAAAGGCAAACCAAGACGGATGTTGATTACGCCACTTGGAAATTGGATCGATTGGCCAATCACATTGAAGACCGACATCATACCTATGTGGAACAAGCCACGGAAGAATTGAAACCATTCCTTGATAAAGTGGCGAAGGTGCACGGCAATGAGCATCCCTACCTTTTGGTGGTTCGTGAATTATTCTACGAAAGCGCTGGAAACCTTGCACAACACATGAAGAAAGAAGAGCTGATCCTGTTCCCGTTCATCAAGAGAATGCAATTGGCACTTGATACGGGAGAGCCGTTGGCGAAACCATCGTTTGGCACAGTCAACAACCCTATTGCAATGATGAAAGCGGAGCATGAAGATGAGGGCCAACGCTTTGAGACCATGAGCGAATTGACCAACGGTTTCAATCCGCCAGAATATGCGTGCAACACGTGGCGCGTGACTTACCATCTGCTCAAGGAGTTTCAAGAAGATCTTCATCTTCACATCCATCTGGAGAACAATATTCTGTTCCCAAAAGCCTTGGAATTGGAAGCTGGGCAAACAACAATTTGATGGTTTGGTTGTGAGAAGAAGGATGAAAGCGGCCCACTTGTTGGGTCGCTTTTGTTCCTTCAACTATTAAGTTATGATAAAGGCATCCGTATTCCGTTTAGACCAATGGGTAAAGGTGGCACTATTCAACTTTATTGTTGCAGCAGCCATGGGATTGCTTTTGCGTGCATCGGCCATTGTGGATTTTCCTTGGCTGAACTTCCGATCTATGACACACGCCCACTCGCACACCGCCATGATGGGTTGGCTCTACACCGCCATCTTCGGGTTGTTGCTGCATTTGTTTCTCTCTGAACAAGAGCGGAACAGAAAACGATACAAACGGCTTTTCATCGTGTTGCAGACAGGGGTTATAGGTATGATGGCAAGCTTTCCTTTTCAGGGATATGGATCCGTTTCCATTTCATTCGCAACGCTGCACCTGTTTTCCAGCTACTGGTTTCTGACGCTGGTTTGGAAAAACGCCAGAACCGCCAGCATTCAAGCCACCATGTTACTGCGCACAGCCATTGTTTTCATGATGACCTCTACGCTTGGGGTATATGCGTTAGGACCAGTTGCGGTTAAGATCGGGCGGTTTACAGATGCCTATCATTTATGCATTCAGTTCTTCCTACACTTTCAATTTCAGGGATGGCTATTGTTTTCCATTGCGGCCATTTTTTGGCAATGGTTGAAAAAGAGAGACATCGAAATGAGCAACAATCAGTTCAGGTGGTTCTTCGGCATGCTACTACTCTCTACCATTGGCATGTTCGGATTACCATTGGCAGAATATGCTGCTTTTGATCTCGGGATCTCTACCAATTTTTTGGGCGCAGGATTGCAATTGAGCGCTACCTTTCTGTTGTTGGGTTTTCTTCAAAAGATCCACCCAAAACTGGAAAACATCGAAGGCTGGAAAAAGGCTTGCACTCAGGTAGTGATCGGTTCTCTGGTCGTAAAATCAATTGGACAGCTACTGCTGAGCTGTCCCGAAATTGCACTTGTGCCTTATGAAGTACGGCCGTTCATTGTAGGTTTCATCCATCTGTTAATGCTTGGCATCATTACAGGTTTTATTGCGTTTATTCTTCTCGATCTGGATGTTTTGAAAGCTACACGTTCAGCAACCAGATTCGGCCTACTAACTCTCGGAATTGGCCTTCTCGGAACCGAACTTCTGCTGTTCTTTCAAGGTGCTTCCATTTGGAAAGGAGTTGCCGCTTGGCCGTTTTACAATGAATGTATTCTTGCGTTCAGCATTTTTCTGTTGCTCGGAACGGTTTCACTATTCCTTTCAACGCTCCGTATACGAACATCTATACCATGAAACTCCGTTTGCTGTCGCTGCCGTTCGTTCTGTTCGGGTTGATCATTGGAATGATCGGTGGTTGGATACGGCTGGGTTGGCAGATCAATATTCCTGAAACGGGCTACGTACATGGATTGCTGATGACGGGTAGTTTCTTGGGCACGCTCATCACATTGGAACGCACGGTTTCAATGCCATCAACGGTTTGGCGGGTCTTTCCCGCCACGTCAGCGCTATCGGCCATTGCATTCTTACTTGGACAAAAGCAAGTTGGTATTGGCCTGTTGATGTTTGGGAATATTGGTCTGCTCGGAGTGTATTTCATTCAACTGAAAAAGCATCGCGATGCGTATTGGTATCTGCTTTTGGCAGGTGGCGTCTGTTGGCTCATTGGTAATCTGATGGTGGTCAGAACGGGGCTCATTGCCGCAGGCTCAACGTGGTGGGTCGGCTTCATCCTTCTGACCATTGTAGGTGAACGGATGGAACTGACCCGATACCTCAACATCTCCAAATGGGCCAAGTCCTTGCTTTGGGTTTTTATGGCAATGCTTGTTACTGGAATTGCGATGCCATTTCATTCTGGAGTTGGTCGATCGCTGATGGGAACGGCAAGTGTGCTTACCGCGCTATGGCTGATGAAATACGATATGGCACGCATTGGCATCAAAAAATCAGGGTTTCACCGCTACGTGGCAACAGGTTTGTTGGTCGGTTACTGTTGGCTGCTGCTCCACGGTCTTACAGTTCCGCTGCTGCCTGCAAACCCATTGTTCTACGACCTCTATTTGCATACCTTCTTTCTCGGTTTTGCCTTTTCCATGATCTGGGCGCATGCACCTATCATTTTCCCCGCCATTCTCAAAACCACGCAGCGGCCATTTCATCCGATCCTTTGGGCTATTTGGGTCGTATTCCAACTTACGTTGATCGGGCGTCTCATCTCTTCCCTGACGGGCGACATGGATCCCCGAAAATGGTTCGGTGGCATCAATGGAGCGGTCATTCTGCTCATGTTCCTTTCCATGGGCATCATCATGGTTTTTCGGATGAGGAAACAGCCTTCTTAAAGAAGCCTCAAACATTACCCTATTCATGGTATTTCAATTATGATTTACGTCATGATAATCATTATTCACAACTGATCATCAACAAGTTACACTTGTTAACATTTGATTTTTTAGTTCTAAACATTAGTACCTGTTGGATGTGGTTTTTTGGATGATACTTTCATCCAAGACAATTAAAAAAGAGGAATCCATGGCCGCAAAAGACACATCTAAAACAGCAAGAAAAGAAGACAACACAACCCCAACATTTCTGTATAAAGAAGTCCTGAAAAAGTGCTTGGATTACTTTGATGGCGACCAACTGGCGGCCACCACATGGATCAACAAATACGCCATGCGTGATGCTGATGGAAAATTGGTCGAAACATCACCTGACGATATGCACAAACGCATGGCCAAGCAGTTTGCGCGCATCGAAGCCAATTATGCGCCTCCTACCGAACTTGGCACCAAAACCGCATTGCTCTCGGAGTACGGTCAGCAGCGCCACCCGATGACCGAAGATGAGATCTACAACCTTTTCCGCGATTTCAACTACGTGATTCCGCAGGGCAGCGTAATGGCCGCATTGGGAAATCCGTACATGTTGGCCTCGCTGAGCAATTGTGTGGTCATTCCTGAGGTGTACGACAGTTATGGCGGCATCATGTACACCGACCAGCAACTGGTGCAGCTTTTCAAAAGGCGCTGTGGCGTGGGGGTGGACATGTCAACCATCCGTCCGGCAGGACTTCGTGTAAACAATGCGGCAGGAAGCACTTCGGGAGCAGTTTCGTTCATGGAGCGTTTTTCCAATACCACGCGTGAAGTTTCGCAGAACGGAAGACGCGGTGCGCTGATGCTCACCATGGACATTGCCCATCCGGATGTGGAGGATTTTGTCACCATTAAACAGGATCTGACCAAGGTTACGGGCGCCAATATTTCGGTGCGCATTTCGGATGAGTTCATGAAAGCCGTGCGCGACAATAAATCGTTTACGCACCGCTGGCCGATCGATGCCAAAAAACCGAAGATCACTAAAAAAGTGAACGCCCGAGAATTGTGGAACACCATTATTCAATGCGCCCACAACACGGCAGAACCAGGGCTGATCTTCTGGGACAGGCAGCATTACTATTCCACGTCATCGGTCTATCCGGGATTTAAGAATGTGAGCACCAACCCGTGTTCGGAAATTGCCATGCAGGGCGGTGACAGTTGCCGCTTGATCGCGCTCAATCTCTACTCGTTTGTCAATGATCCGTTCATGGAAAATGCCTCTTTCAATCACAAAAAATTCTGGAAGACCACGTACGAGTCCCAACGACTGATGGACAACCTCGTGGACCTGGAACTGGAGGCCATTGAGCGCATTCTGAAAAAAGTGAAAAGCGACCCCGAACCCGACAACATCAAACAGGTGGAAATTGAAACGTGGGAACTGCTTTACAATGCAGGAAGATCGGGCCGTAGAACAGGACTCGGTTTCACGGCATTGGCCGATGCGGTAGCTGCGCTGGGGCTGAAATTCGATACGGATGAGGCCATGGCCGAAATGGAAAAGATGATGCGCACCAAGTGCGATGCGGAGTTCAACTGCTCCATCGATATGGCCATTGAACGCGGAAAATTCGAGGCGTTCGACCCGAAAATTGAGAACACTTCGGAATTCGTGCAGATGCTGAAAACCGATTTCCCGAACATCTATGAACGGATGATGCAGCACGGCAGGCGCAATATTTCCATCAGCACCGTGGCTCCGACAGGAACACTGAGCATGTTGGCGCAGACCTCGTCTGGCATCGAACCTGTTTTTCTTACCAGTTACAAACGCAGACGTAAAGTGATGGAAAGCACACCCGATGTGAAGGTTTCCTTCGTGGATGAATTGGGCGACCGTTGGGAGGAGTTCACGGTTTATCATCCCAAACTCAAAAAGTGGATGGAAGTGACCGGTGAGACCGATGAGGCAAAAAGTCCTTACAAGGGTTCAACCGCACCTGAAATTGATTGGCTGCAACGTGTGCAATTGCAGGCCATGGTGCAGAAATATGTTACGCATTCCATCAGCTCTACAATCAATCTGCCAGAAGATGTGAGCCAGGAAAAGGTTGGCGAGATCTACCTGAAAGCATGGGAAAAAGGTGTGAAGGGCATCACGGTCTATCGCGATGGTTCGCGTTCTGGTGTGCTTGTTTCCAACGAAGAGAAACAGGAAGAAACTACAGATGCGATCATCGAAACACGCCCACCCCGCAGACCGAAAAAACTGGAGGCCGAAGTGGTCCGTTTCCAGAACGAAAAGGAAAAATGGATCGCGGTGATCGGACTGCTGAACGGCCGTCCGTACGAGATCTTCACAGGTCGGTCGGAAGACGCTTTTCATCTGCCCACTTGGGTCAACACGGGCTGGATCATCAAAGAACGGGATGGGAAAGGTGCTGCGCGCTACGATTTCCAGTACATGGACAAGGACGGTTACCGTGTGACGATCGAAGGATTATCGCGCAGTTTCAACGAAGAGTTCTGGAACTATGCCAAGCTCATTTCGGGCGTGCTGCGCCACGGCATGCCGCTGCCGTATGTGGTCAATCTGGTTTCGCGGCTCAACCTGTTCGATGAGAACATCAATACATGGAAAAACGGGGTGGAACGAACACTGAAGCGCTATATTCCGGATGGCACCAAAACAGACCACAAATGCCCGTCATGCAACGACCCAGAAGGGCTGATCTACGAAGAAGGCTGCCTCAAATGCAAGAGCTGCGGGCACAGTAAGTGTGGTTAAATAGGCTCAAAATGAGCTGTGAAATGACGGAGGAATTTCGGTTCCTCCGTTATCCGATAGCCACGTGTGGTTTCACGCTCCTTCATGATCTGGGCAAAGGTTTCGATCACATACTCAATGTGGCTTTGCGTGTAAACCCTGCGGGGAATGGCCAGACGCACCAACTCCATCGGTGCAGGGATCAACTTTCCAGATCCGTCATACTTTCCGAACATCACCGAACCGATCTCTACTGAACGGATGCCGCCCAATCGGTACAGTTCGCAAACAAGGCTCTGGCCAGGATATTCCTGCGGAGGAATGTGCGCGTACAATTGCTTGGCATCCACATAAACGGCATGGCCGCCCGTTGGCCAAATGATCGGCACGCCCATATCGCGCAAGCGCGAACCGAGGTATTCCGTGCTTTTGATCCGGTACTGTAAATAATGTGGGTCGAACACTTCTTCCAGCCCAATGGCCATGGCCTCCATATCGCGGCCAGAAAGGCCACCGTAGGTTGTAAATCCTTCGGTAATGATGAGCAGACTCTTGCAGGCATCGGCCAACTGTTTGTCCTTAAGCGCCAGAAAACCGCCCATGTTGACCAACGCATCTTTTTTGGCGCTCATCACGGCCCCATCAGCCAAGGCGAACATTTCTTTGGCGATCTGCCGATAGGTCTGATCCCCATAACCTGCTTCGCGATGCTGAATGAAATAACTGTTCTCTGCAATTCGGCAACAATCGAGCAGGAACATGACCCCGTTCTGCTTGCAAACATCGGCCACCTGTTGGGCATTCTCCATGCTTACCGGCTGTCCGCCACTGCTGTTGTTGGTCACGGTAAGTATGACCGCACCGATGTTCTCTGCCCCTTTTTCATTGATCAGGCTGCTCAACCGCTCCACATCCATATTCCCTTTAAAGGGATGATAACTTGCCATGTTGCTCGATTCGGGCACGGGAATATCAATGGCTTCGGCACCGGAAAACTCGATGTTTGCGCGCGTGGTATCGAAGTGCGTGTTGCTGATGAAGGTTTTTCCCTTTCCGCCCAAATGACTGTAAATGATCCGTTCGGCCGCTCGTCCCTGGTGGGTCGGAAGAATGAATTCAAACCCTGTCAGATCATTGATAACCCGTTCCAAGTGCAACCACGAATGCGAACCGGCATAGGCCTCATCTCCTTCCATAATGCCTGCCCACTGCGAGGAACTCATGGCCGATGTGCCACTGTCGGTCAACAGGTCGATAATGACCTGATCGGACATCAGCAGAAAAGCATTGTAATGGGCTTCCTGCAAATTGGCCACGCGTTCCTTTTCTGTTGAAAGCTGTATCGGTTCCACACTTTTTATGCGGAAAGGCTCTATGATCGTCTTGTGTTGCATATCAGTTCAATGAAAAACGAAGTTGCAACAAGCTGAATGGTAGAAAAAGGACTTGAATCAGTTAAAAAGAAAGCCATTCGAAATAGACAGATTTTGAGTTGCGAATCAAAGCGTAGTCAAACTGAACCAGATGCGGCTAATTTTCGGCATCAGAAAATGAAGACTTCTGGCTGATCAGCAACCCTTTGTTGGGCATTAATGAAAACTACGCTCATGGTTATGTGCTTAAATTGGATACATGTCACATTAAATGTGCGTCAGTTGACTACGTTCAATTACGGAATTATAAAGTAAACGGTACAAAAGCGTTGAGTTCCTTCCTTCGTCAGGAAAACAAGAACAAAGTTTGGCTGCTTTTCCGAACGCAGTGAGGAATCTCAGATCGAACCCATCAACTTTATAATTCCGTTCAATTATGGCGTTGTGAGAAAACTAAGGTGCCAAATTGTTTTACCTATGTTTACCCTTAAAAGAAAAGTCCTTGATTTTCAATTGAAAATCAAGGACTTAACGACTTTAGGTGTGACCCTGTAGGGATTCGAACCCCAAACCTCCTCATCCGTAGTGAGGTGCTCTATCCAGTTGAGCTACAGAGCCATCCCGTTTTTTGGGGCTGCAAATATAAGCAGATCATTCTTCAAACGAACGCACAAAATTTCTTCTTTGAATCGCAGTAGAAAGAACGTAGGTCAAATTCGGCTTGCCCTTCTCCCCTTTCTTGGTACGCTTGTCGTCCTTGGTGTCACGTATCTGAGCATTGAAATCATCATGTGATGATACCGCGCCCAACATGCCACGTTTGTAGTTGAAGAAGAACCAACTGTCGTCACTTGGCTCGAAGTAGAACGAAAGTTCATCGCCATTGCGCTTCTTGGTCAGTTCGATCATCCCGTACACCATCTTGTTCACTTGGAACTTGCCAATGCTGGGAATACCGATGAATCCCTTGTAACGGTACGATCCGGTTGAAGGATTCCATACCAACTCAAGGTCTGAAAGGAATACTGTTTTCTCCAACTCCTTCGGCAGTTTCTTGAACGAGCCATAGAGGTTCAACTCCTGAATGAGCTTGGTGGATTCCTCCTTGCCGACCACTTCGATGAGTGCCTTCTCATACTCCGTTCCGTAGAAAACGGGATCCAACGGTGGGAAATGGTTGGAAAGCCGGTCGGCCATGATACGTAGGCATTCGTCATTGAAGAAGAAATCGATGCCGAGGAACAGGTTGAACTTGGTGGAATCGTTGTTCATGTTATGCTCCACACGGCCCAATGGCGTAAGCTCCACCTGCCCGAAATCCATTCCCATGTTCAGTTTTCCCTGTCCGCGGGCAATGCACTCGTTGCTCAAACTCACGTAGTTGCCACCAACAACAGCACCTTGCAGTTTCTCCTTGTTCGAGATGCGGTATTCTTGGCTCTCGTTATCGAAGTGCAAATAGCCTTCGGCAGCCACAATGTCGATGTCGTTCGGTTTCCGCTTTTTGGATAGGAAGGTCGGATAGACCGTGGTTGAATCTTTGCTGATGACCACGCCTGATGACATCGGGTTTCCGCTGGCATCCTTCGGGTCGGCAGGTATCGGAATGTAAATGTCATTCGGGTCGATGTCCGCATCAAAGGCCAGCCAATCGCGTGTAATTCCAGGACAATCGTGTTTGATGCGTGTGCTTCCTTCATAAGTCAGAAATTCCTTGCTTGCAAACAGTTTTGCCTTGCCTTTGTAATCGAAATTCGGGCTTAGTGTGAATGCTGCTTCTTCGGTGATCATACCTTCACCGAAGGTCTGCCCGGCAGAATCAACCCCGATCTTGGCAAACTCGATCAACTGCTTGCTGCCTGTCACGTCCTCATAATCATACTTACCGTTCGCATTATATTTCCACTTGCCCAATACGTTGGCGTTCACTTCGTAGAACGTGTGGAACTTGGTAATTCGGTTGGCCACGATCTTCGAATTCTCCAACGGATCCATGGCTGCCTGCTCGCGGATGGTGACGTTGCCACTATCAGGATAGATGATCGCGTCAGCAACATCAATGTGATCGACCTTCTTGGCTGAGATGATGAACTTGTCGAGGTCGAATTTGGTCAAAGGCGAACGCCATTCGAGCGAATCCTGCTTGGGATTGGTGGAAACGTAGCGCGAACCTTCTCCTTCAGAAACCACATCGATGCTCTTCTTGTCAATGTTCCATTTGAACTCATCAATGTAGCAGATGTACTGGTTTACAGGGAAATCAACGAAGTCGCCACCGGTGTTCGATTTGAACTTACCCACGCGTTCATCCAGATCAATATCCATTTGAACGTTGCTGGTTTTGAACGCATACGAAGTGGCCGATGCACCCTTCAATTTGAAAGCGCCCGTATCGGCATGGAACTTCCGATAATCGAAGTTGAACTGTTTGGAATTCATGTAACTGTCTGCGAAATCAAGATCCCCGAAACCGTCCAATCCCTTCGGTGAAAGATCCAAGCCTCCGTGGTGCGTTACCTCTCCTTCGTACATATCGAATGGATTTTCCACTTTGTAGGCGTAGAAGTGATCCAATTTCGGCATCCAATGCACCTTCACATCCACACCTTTAACAGGCGGGTAAGGCGTTGGACTTTTCTGCTTCGCGATGGTGAAATCCTGCGCCATTCCATTGACCGAATCCGGATAGAACAGGAAGTCATCTGACCTGGAAACGGAGGTCAGATATTCCAGATCGCCATCTCCACGCAAACCTTCGTGGCTCAGTTTGATGGTGGCCTTGTAGTTTCCTTTTCCGCCATACATGTCGTACCCTTCTGCGGGAGTTTCACGGACGAAACCAAGCGAAAAATCGGGCTGTAGCTTCAGAGTTTCCTCGAAATCGGGGAAAATGCCCGCAGAGACAAATGTTCCACCAAACTCCAATCCTTCTTTGGTGAAATTCTCCAAACTGTCGATGCTGAAAGGTTTCAGGTGCATGTAAAACTCTTCCTTATTGTACACGCCATCCTGAATGGAACGTTTATCGTAATACACGAACGAATCGTCCAAACTGTTGAACACTGGATAGCGAGGGTGATCCTTTAGTCCCGATTTATTGTCGGGCCTGTCCACCAGCAGTTCTCCCGTCAGATCACGCAGTACGGTTTTTACGGGTCGCAGTTTCTGGCGTCCACGGTCATCTTCCGGTCCATCCGGAACCTTGAGACGCAGCGAGTCGATCTTGTTCAGATTGATCTTGAAATCATCGAAACTGAAGTAGAAATCCTTACCGAAGAAATCCAATCGACCTCCGATGACCTTGCCATCAAACAGAAAATCGCGGTTCTTCTTCAATGTCAACTCCTGCTCGTAAGGGAAAACGATGACCTGTTGCGAATCGGACAGAAAAACGCGACCTACCCCATTCATATCCATGTCCCAGTTCAAGAGATTCAGCTTGGCGTTCGGCAATCCCTCAATAGTCGATTCGAACTGGAGAATATCGTAATCCGTTTTCTTGGATCGCGACAGCACATAATGGCTCAATCGCGGTTTCAGCACAATTCGGTCCTTGTCGTAATCGTAGGTCATAAAACCTGCATTGGCCAAGTTGATGAGAAACACCTTGGTTTCGCTGATGTCGGCCTTGAACAATCGCGCGATCTGCTCGACCGTTAATTCCTGCAAGCCAATTTCGCGGGCGTAATTGTGGATCTTCCACAGCGGATGAGTATCGGAGGTGCCTGCAATTCGATCGTAGCGGTATTCATCATAATACGTGTCCGACTCGAACATGGCGCTACTTGCCGCCCCGCCCGTGGTGTTTTCCAATTCCATCCAATCGGTACTCATATCCCAGGTGATCTGGTCCACGTGCATGTCCACCTTATGGAAGCTGTCATAAAAAGGGCTGAGTCCCGAACCTTCTCGGCCTTTGGCAAAGGTCACTTGATGCTTCTCCACGTTGTAGTCCAAGCGAAGACCCGGATGATAGATCGAATCGCCCTCGTAATAGAACACCACCTCTACTTTATCGGCAACCACTTTATCAGGTTTGATAACGAACGACTTGGCACGCGCCTCAATAAAATCTTCGTTCTTTTTGGTGATATGATTCATCTTTTTGAAAATGAGCGTGGCATCCTGCTCCGAATTTCCCGAACCGATGAATTTGATTCCGTGCTGCGAAAAACCGCCCGAGTAGTCAATGTCCTTGTACATGTTTTCGATGCGGATGCTCTTATCGTACGAATCGAAGCGCGGGTATGAAGCATCATCAGGATCCACATCTGCCAGAATTTTCTCGGTAAGAATTCCCAAGTGCGGACGTTCCAGATAATCGGGATGATGGAACGTGACCGAATCGATGGAATACTGCGATTTGGTGGTGTTTATCTCATAGTTCCCGATCTCTGCGTAGGTCTTATTCGGGTCGAAACCAGCGCGGCTCCAATCGATCTTCCCACCTTTTCCAACCCATCTGGTGAGCGTTGGATAGTACACGCCTTCGGTTCCATAGATCACCGAACTGTCACGTTTTGAATATGCTTTCAGATCCAGTTTCCCGAACACGATCTTCGGCAACGAATCGAACTCGATCTTGTAAGGATCGTAGCGCGCCACCCACTTTACCGCTGGCGACTCAAAAAGGATGTATTCCGTGAACAGACCTTTACACACCTCCAAATACTCGGTAAACTGCTTTCGCGATAGCTGCGTGATCGTCTTTTCCAACCCATCGTGAAAGGCTTCGAAGTCTGAAGCCGGTTTCATACTATGCGCGAAGCTCATCAACGCGTAGAGGTAGTTCTCAAAATCCACCGCTTTCTTGCGCTTTTCCAGCATCAGGTCCGACATCTTGTAGATGCGTTCCTTTTGCTGCGGGCTGTAATGACCGCTGTTCCAAACGGGCAGAAACGTTTCCTCGATCAGTTTCTTGGCCGCTTTCGGGTCGCCCTGCGCAAAGAAATCCTGCAACTCCTGAATGTACTTTTCGTTGTCGTGCGTAAAGGATTTGAGCTGCTGCGCCTGTGTTGCTGTGATTGAAACGAGCACAAAAACGCTCAGCAGAAAGAGAATTTTCTTCATGTTATTGTTTGATGAATCGGGCTGAGACCCAATTGTTCTTTTCAAGATTTCCGTTAAATATAAGACCTGCTTTTTGAGCCACATCACGGATCATGTTAAGGTCTTCTGAATAAAAGCCGCTCACAAAAAGCTGGCCGTTCGCGTTCAGCACATTCGCGTATTTCGGGATGTCTTCCAGCAATACGTTTCGGTTGATGTTGGCCAGAATGGTGTTGAATTTCTTCTCGCCCAAGAGGCTTGCATCGCCTTGCAGAATAGTGATGTCGCTGATGTCATTCAGCTCGCAGTTTTCAGGTGCGTTCTCAAATGCCCAATCGTCAATATCGATAGCGGTGATGTCCTTCACGCCAAGTTTGCGCGCGATGATAGCCAATACGGCCGTTCCCGAACCCATATCCAAAAGTGGACCTTCTACTTTGGTTGTCATCAGGTATTCGGTCATCAACGATGTGGTGGCGTGATGCCCCGTTCCGAAACTCATCTTCGGCATGATAACAATTTCGAGTTTGAAACCCGATCTCGGTTCATGGAAAGGCGCACGGATGCGACACAGATCTTTGATCTCAACCGGATCGAAATTCTTCTCCCATTCCTCGTTCCAATTCTTCTCTTCAGCAACCGAAGCGGAAAAGGAAACCTCAAATTCTGCTTCGCGAATGCGGGAAAGAACCTCCTCCACTGCATCCAGATCGAGTTCTGCTTCTTCGATGTAAGCATCCACGCCTTCATCCGTTTCAAGAAATCCCTCAAAACCAATGTCGCTGAGTTCGGAAATTACAATGTCGCGCCCCGGCTCAGCAGGACTGACCACGATTGAAAGCACCACGTGTGCCATATCAGAAGGAATGAATGATTTCTAAAAAGTCGGTGGCATTGAGTGAAGCCCCTCCAATCAGGCCACCGTCAATGTCCTTTTGCGAGAAAAGTTCCTTGGCATTGTTCGGCTTCACGCTTCCACCGTAAAGGATGGAAACCTCTTCGGCCTCATCCACCAGCACTTGCGCCAATTTCTCTCGAATGAATTTGTGCATTTCCTGCGCCTGTTCGGGCGTGGCGGTAACGCCTGTTCCAATTGCCCAAACGGGTTCATAAGCGATGACGATCTTCTTCAATTCATCCTTCTGGAATCCTTGAAGCGCAGATTGAATCTGATCTCCTACAACATCGAAATGCTTTTCGGATTCGCGTTCTTCCAGAGATTCGCCACAGCAATAGATCGGAATAATTCCACTTGCAAGTAAACGCTGAATTTTCTGGTTGATGAGTTCGTCCGTTTCACCGAAATACTGCCGTCTTTCCGAATGGCCCACAATACAATATTCCGCTCCGAACGACTTCAACATTTCTACAGAAACCTCGCCTGTAAACGCTCCTTTTTCCTCTTGATGACAATTCTGTGCCGCCACAGAAATGGCACTTCCATCAACCCCAGAAACGGCATCAGAAATAAAGGGAAAAGGCACACCCAAAACGACTTTTGCGTCCGAATCGTTCACCCCATTTACAACGCCTTCCACCAGCAGCAATCCCTCGTTTTTGGTGAGGTTCATCTTCCAGTTTCCAGCAACAATCTTTTTTCGCATAAGCTAAAACAACATTTTATTGCCACAGAAACACAGAAAGCACAGATTCATTCACAGAAAACTCCTTTATCTCTGTGTAAATCTGTGTTTCTGTGGCCAATTCATGTAATACTCACTCGCGGGTCAAATATACCATAGAGGATGTCAACGAGCATGTTGATGACCACGAAGATGACCGCAACGAAAATGATGCAGCCTATGACAACAGGCAGATCGTACGTGTTGAGGGCGTTGAGCATGATGCGACCGAGACCCTTCCAACCGAAGACAATTTCTACAAAAACTGCTCCTGCAAGCAACGATGCCAGCCATCCTGAAATGGCGGTGATGACGGGATTGAGCGCATTCCGCAACGCGTGTTTCAACACAACGGTTTTGAACGCCAACCCTTTGGCCGTGGCCGTCCTCACATAATCCATAGACAGCACTTCGAGCATGGAATTGCGTGTGAGTTGCATGAAAACCGCCAGCGGTCTGACACCAAGCGTGATTGCAGGAAGAATCAGGTTTTTGAGGACGAGTTTCTTGCCTTCAAACTCATCTATCTCGTACAGACTTCCCGTAACTTCCAACCCCGTGATGTTGCCCAGCAAATAGGCAAAGACCCACATGATAAGAATGGCCGCCACGAACGATGGCAGACTCATCCCAAAAATGGAAAAGACCATCAGCAACTTATCTGGCCAGCGGTTTTTGTAGAGTGCCCCGATGATTCCGAAAAGAATGCCCAGAATGGTTGCAATTGTAATGGCGGTGACCGCAAGAACGGCCGTTCCCGGCAATGCCTCGGCCACAATGGCCGCAACGGTCTGCTGCGATTGATAGGAACGTCTCAGATAAGGTGGTTTCAGCACCGCCACCGATTCATCTCCCGACCAAATGGTTTTGCTGGATGAGTGCTCGGTGGGTTCGTAGAAGTACGGGCTTTCAGCATTTTTCGTGTTGTAAAACGCCACAGGCGAAAGGTCGTTGAGATAGACCAGATACTGCGTGAAAAGCGGAAGATCCAAACCGAGGTCTTTGCGAATCATCTCCACCTCCGATTGATCGGCACGCTGACCGAGCATCAATCTGGCGGGGTCGCCCGGCAAGGCCGCAAAAAGTAGAAAAACCACGGTAACGATACCGAACAGCACCGAAAGGCTGTACAGGAATTTCCGTGTTGCGAACCCCACCAATTAAGGCTGATTCAGGTATTCCAACTCCAACACCTGCAGTTCGGGCAGATCATTGTAGTGCCACTTTCCGTAGATCTTGCCGTCTTTGATCAGCATCAATCCCGGATTGGAACGGATGATGGTCTTCAGCACGATCTGATCGCAGAACAGATAATTGAACGGGTTGCCGTTGCGCTGCGCAAATTCAACAGCCGTTTCAGGCGTACTGGCTGTCAATCCAACGAATCGATAACCACGCTCCTGCAAGGCATGGGCAAGTTCGTTAATGCGCTTCTGCGGCTGCTCAACTGCTTTGGTCAGGTCGTTCGAGATCAGCAGGAATGTGAAGTGCTCGCTTTCGAGGAAATCTTCCGTCAGGTCTTCTCCTTCGGCAGTCATAATGGAGAAATCCATGATCTTCGGTTCAATTCCTTTCTCCAGCACTTCCGTGCGAGAATCCACGTATTCGTACCGCTCCTGATAATTCTCTGGGAATTTCTCGAACTCCTTCTCCTGCCCCGTTTCCTTATCGCGCAGCTTATAATAGTATTTCAATTTGTCAGGAATGCCCTGCATCTGCTCTGTGATGCTCTTTCCTGAGGCGTAGGCACGGAAATCCTTCACCGGCAGATAACTATAGGTGTAGAACGTGAAGAAACTCATGGCAAGCGTGGCCAGGCCGGTTGTGATCATCGGTGCTTTGATATGATCCACCAATCGCACCAAGAAAAACACCGTAAACGTGATGGTTACGAACCAGAACGGGAAGAACCACTCGAGATCGTACGAGAGTTTAAGCATGACCAACGAACCGATAGCTGCAAGCACAAAATCGTTCACGCCTGTTTCAGAAATACTGATCTGTTTCTGCCGAACGAAAATGATGATGATGAGAACCGATAGGATCACATCCTTGTAGAAGCTTTCCCAAGCGGTAAGCGGAATGGCATCACCGAAACATCCGCAGGTTTTCACAATGCCGAAATAGGCGGATGAGAACGTGAGAATGGTGAAGAACGTGATGAGCAACAATAGCAACCAAGCTACCAATCGCGTGCGGAACCGAACCAGAATGGCAACGCCCAGAACCACTTCCAATATGACAATGAAAATGGCCTGCGGCAGCGCGTATTCGTGACAGAAATGGAAGAACGGCTCCAAGAATCCAACATACTCGCCCAGCTTGGCGAACTCCTCGAAATACTCTTCCAGCTTGTAGCTGAAACCGAGCGGGTCGTTGGCTTTTACAATTCCAGAGAAAATGAAAAGCACCCCAACGAAATACCGCGCTATGTCTGTTATGAGTTTCATAAATGGTGGGTCAATTTTTCCAAGCAAATTTAGACTTAGACTTTAACTGGCAATGTCAACTGATGAATGTTGCAGCAAGTCGACAGTCAACGGACAACAGTCCACAGATGATAAATTGGTATTTAAGCTACAGCCTGTGGACTATTGACCATCGACTGTTTCGCTCAGCTTTATCAACGCAAAAAGCGCGTAATTGATCATATCGTACAGATTGGCGTCAATTCCTTCGGAAAGTTCGCTCTGTCCCTGATTGTCTTCCATCTCTTTGATGCGAAGAATTTTAACAAGAATTAGATCTGTCAGCGACTTCACGCGCATATCTCGCCACGCCTCGCCATAGTCGTGATTCTTGCGTTCCATCAACGCCTTGGCCTCGGCCGCATACTCATCGTACCACTTGGTGGCGCGGTCAAGGTTGAGGTCTGGCTCATCTGCATGACCGTGCTCCAATTGGATCAATTCCATGATGGAATAGTTGACCAGACCGATGTATTCGGGATAGATGCCCTCGCCTACTTTGCTTACGCCCTTCTCTTCCAGACTGCGGATGCGATTGGCCTTGATGAACAGCTGATCGGTAATGGAACTCGGGCGGAAAATGCGCCACGAAGCACCGTAATCCTTCATCTTGCCCACGAAGATCTCGCGGCATTCGGCAAGCGCCTTATCGTATTGTGCGTTGGTATTAGACATCGGTTCTGAACCGTTAACTTCGGCTCGGTGATGAGCGGCAAAAATAACTTTTTCGAAAAGCCCGAAAACGAGAGACCTACGAGGTTTCGGCAACCTCGTAGGTCTGTAACGCTGAACTGCCGTGGACGGTTAGTGGTAATGGAACGTCCGCTGGTGATGGGCATTCTGAACCTGACGCCCGATAGTTTTTTTGATGGCGGAAAATACAACGAGGTTGATGCAGCCGTTAGCCGAGCGGAGCAAATGTTGGAAGAAGGCGCTGACATTCTTGATCTTGGAGCGTACAGCAGTCGCCCAGGCGCAGAGCATATTTCCGAAGAGGAAGAACTGAGTCGAATGATTCCCGCGTTGGAGGAAATCGTGAAGCGGTTTCCTGATGCGGTGATCTCTATTGACACATTCCGTTCGGGTGTGGCCGAGAAAGCGTTGGAAGTTGGCGCACACATCATCAATGATATTTCGGGCGGGAACTTGGATGAACAATTGCCGTTGGTTGCCGCCAAGTACAACGCGCCTTACATCTGCATGCACATGAGAGGCACACCACAGACCATGCAACAGAACCTCGTAGAGACGCGATTCATCGCGTCTGAAAACAAGACCGACCGACCACGTGAGACGCGATCAATCGCGTCTCTACTGGAATTCTTCGCACACCGCGTTCCGAAATTGGTAGCGCAAGGCGTGAAAGATGTGATCGTTGACCCTGGTTTCGGTTTCGGAAAAACCTTGGAGCAGAACTATGAACTGGTGGAACACCTTTCTGATTTCGCCATTTTCGGCAAACCGATGCTGGTAGGCGTTTCGCACAAAAGCATGATCCGTTTGAAATATGGAAATACGAAAGCGCAAACCTTGAAAGGTACCATTGAAGTGAACCGCCAACTCCTCCAAAATGGCGCAGACATGTTGAGGGTTCATGATGTGAGGGAAGCGGTTGAATTGGTATTATCATGAAGAAGTTAATACTCGCGTCTTTTGCTATTTTTTTAGCTGGTTGCGGCTCCAAACGTCACAAATTGGAATCGGCCGCCCATGATTCAAAATCAGAAACCTTTTCAAAACGAAATGTTTTAGAATCAACTGGTTCGGATACGATTTATTGGCTTGACACAACTTTTATTGATGGGCGTTTTCTTGAGATTTTCTCAACGTTGAGTGACGACAGGGAAAATCTAAGTTGCCGCTGGGGGAACGATTCGGTAGCCAGATTTCAGTCTAATGTGAGAAGCCATCCTAAAATCTTCATTGGAAGCATACCAAGCAAATTGAGTTGGTCAACCCGTAATAGCTTAGTAGTTACAAACGGCTGTGGCACAAACTGCACATATGCGGTTTTCTTCAATTTTCAATCAGACTCTGTACGATGGTCAACTGTAGATTACTATCCTAGGATTCCTTACCAAACGTATAGAACTGATAATGACAGTCTATATGTCAAGCATGACAAAAACAATCGTTGGGTCATTGCAGATACTGAAAGCTGGCAAACAGACACGTTCGAACTGACCACAACCTGTCAAAGTATCACCTTTACAGCGTGTATTGATTCGATTCAAATCAAAGATGGTTGGATTGAATTTTATTTGGAAGATGACGAACCCGGTAGTCACTTCAAGAGAAAAATTGAACTGAAATGACCAACTACCAATCCACCAACTGTGACGCTTGGAACAAACGCGTTGCTCTCACCGAGGCCCAAAAGCGAATGCTTCAAATGAGTGAAGAAGACATTAAACACGGTAGGTTGACTTCGCAAGAACAATTGGATGAGGAAGACCTGAAATGGCTCAATTCCACCGAACAGAACGCGCCATGCCAATCAGACCCTGAAATAAATTCAGGGTGACAACCGAGATAGAATGAATTACCAACTCACCAAGCACAATACCTTGAGAAAACGCGTTCCAGCCATACTCACCTTTTTCCTTCTCTCCTTTTTCGTTTTCTCTTCTTTCGCGCAGCAAGTTGTACCGGGCCACGCGCATAACGATTACCTGAACAAACCCGCGCTGTTCGAAGCATTGAAAGCCCATCTCGTTTCGGTAGAAGCAGATGTGCATTTCATGAAAGGTGATCTGTACGTGGCGCACGTCCGTCCGTTGTTCCGAAAGAAGAAACGCTCGCTGGAAAACCTCTACCTGAAACCGCTGTTCGAACACGATCAAAAGAACGGTGACAAGGTTTACAAAGATTATGACGGACCGTTTTACCTGATGATCGATTTTAAAGGAGGCAGCGTTGAGATGTACAACCGTTTGGTTGAGTTGCTTGAGAACTACAAAAGCATGCTCACCATCATGGAAAATGGTGAACTGAAACAAGGCGCGGTGACGGTTTTCCTCTCAGGTTCACGCCCGTATGAGGCTGTGGTGAATTCCGAACCGAAACTGGCGTTTTTGGATGGCCGACCCAGTGACATTGGCAAACAGATCTCATCGCAACTGATGCCTGTAATCAGCGACAACTACCACAACCATCTTAAGTGGAACGGAACAGGCGAAATGCCTGAAGATGAACAGTTGAAACTGCGAAAACTGGTCTCACAGGTTCATGCCGAAGGCAAGAAACTGCGCCTTTGGGCTTCGCCCGATAATCCGAATGCGTGGGAAACGTTCCGAAAACTTGGCGTTGACCTCATCAATACTGATAAACCGAAGAAGTTTGCAGAATATTTTGGCAACCACCTGAAAATCAGCAATTAACCATCTTTCGTTCGGGAATTTCCGTGCTTTGAAATGCGGTAATCGATCATCCCGAAAATGATATTGATGAGAAGGATGAGAAACGTGACAAACGCCATGTGCCAATACATGCCTGTGGCGGCCATGCATCCTACCGCTGCGCTGCACCAGATCGTGGCTGCGGTGGTAAGGCCAATCACCATTTCTGTATCCTTCTTTTGCAGAATGACCCCTGCACCGAGAAAACCTACACCGACCACCACTTCGCTCAAAACGCGTGTCATATCCGTGTTCGAAACATCCGCAAAGCGGAATGAAGTGATGACAAAAACAGCCGCTCCGATGGAAACCAGCATATTGGTCTTGATTCCGGCACTTTTGCCGCGATACTCGCGCTCAGCACCGATGACCAGACCGGCCACAGCTGCCAAACTGACCTTCAGTGCAAACACCGTTATACTTACCTCATCCATCAATGATTAAACAAGCAAAGCACCATATTGTGCGATTGACCAAGGCCGTCTGTGCGGTTACTTTAACTTCCCAATGATCGGAATCCGTCCCTCAGACAGCCTATCAAGTTCACGCTGCATGGTGGAAATGACAAGAGCGTTCACTTCCTGAATAACCTTCGGGTCATCGACCTGCGAAGGCTTGTAGTCGTTGAGGTAGATCGGTTTCAGTATGCTCATAGTCATCTGAGAAGGCAGCGGAAGTTCGAAACGTGGCAAATGCCCCCAATGAAACCCGAACGGAAACGACCAGTACAGCGGCCATGTATGAACCTTACCAAGTCGCTTGAGTCCTGTGATTTCGGCAATTTTTGCCCCGTTATTGATCACGAAGAGCGTTTCGCCACCACCGCAACCGACAATGGGCAAAATGGGAACGCGCGCTCTGATGGCGGTTTTCACGTAACCCAGATGGTCGAAGAAGTCGATCTTGTTCCGATCGAAATAGGTTCTGGCCACATCGCGGTCGCCACCAGGATAGACCGTGACGGCAAAACCCAATTGAAGCGCATCCAACGCATTGTCGTTTCTGGCCTCCAAAAAACCCAGTTCGTTCACAGGCAATTTCACCATCGTTGCCAAATGATGCGTCATGTGATGGATCAGCGTAAGCATGGGAACCCCGCGAGACTCCGAATGATATTTGGCCAACCACAACAGCGATTCGGGCATGAAATGCATTCCCGAATGATTGCCCACACCCAGAAAAACATCGTCAGGAATGTTCTGCAACCCGAGCCACTTGGCGCGATGGTATTTTTCCAGCACGGGCAGATACAACTTGGCAACCTTGCGTGCCAGATTCGGATCGAACGCTTCGAGATGGTCTTGAGACATGATGGAAATTTGAATCTAAATAACGTGATCCGCACCATCTTAAACTGACTTTTGGCAGCAGGAAAACTGCATTCAACTAACTTTGAGCAATTCGCCATGCCGATGCTGCTCGATCTTCTGTTAGGTTTCCTCACGTTCCGTTGGCTCGATGCGCTGGATATTCTCATCGTGGCCATTCTGCTTTACCAGCTTTACAACCTGGTGCGTGGCACGGCCGCCATCAACATCTTTCTCGGCATCCTATCGCTTTATCTGCTTTACCTTATCGTGCGTGCGCTGAACATGCAGTTGCTCGGTTCCATTCTGGGACAGTTCATAGGTGTTGGTGTGCTGGCGCTGATCGTGGTATTTCAGCAAGAGATAAGGCGGTTTCTGCTTTTGATCGGAACCACAGGAATTGTAGGTGGAAGTCGTTCGCCATTTCGCTGGTTGAACCTGAAAAAGAACCTGCGCGGAGGAAAATCGCTGGATATCAGTGCGATTGTTTCGGCCTGTTTGAACATGTCGCATTCCAGCACAGGCGCCATTATTGTCATTAGCCGCGAGAACAATTTGCAGTTCTACGCCAACACGGGCGAAGCCTTGGATGCCGAAGTTTCGGCCAAAATTCTGGAGTCCATTTTCTACAAGAACAGTCCGCTGCACGATGGCGCTGTGATCGTTACGGGAAACCGGATCCGTGCTGCGCGATGCGTACTTCCGGTTACCGATGATGACGATTTTCCAGCGCATTTGGGCATGCGTCACCGCGCTGCGGTAGGTTTGAGCGAAAGCTCGGATGCAGTGGCCATTGTGGTATCAGAGCAAACCGGTGGAATCTCCATCACACACGATGGAAAACTGGATTATGATGTTTCGCCCAAGCAACTGCGCGACACGCTGGATGAGCTTTTTGGTGGGTAAGCCGATGACCAAACTCTATCTTGACATTGATGGCGTTATTCTGACCACGAAGAATCCACGACCCGCACCATTTGCAGTATCTTTTTTGGAGCACGCGGTATCCAATTTTGATTGCTACTGGCTGACAACTCACTGTAAAGGGAATTCGCAGACGGCTTTGAACTATTTGGCCAACTATTTTGATCCGGACTCCATGGAATTGGTCAAAAAGGTAAAGGCAACAGATTGGTCAACGTTAAAGACCGAAGCCATCGACCTCGGTTCGGATTTCTTTTGGTTGGATGACCATCCTCTTCAGGCAGAACTGAAGGCAATGAAGGAAATTGACCGACTGGACCGTGTGATCATAGTGAATCTCAATAGAGAAGGAGAACTTCAGCAAGTATTGACCCAGATACTACAAGAGTCAAACAACTATAGATAGAAAATCTCAACCTTTAAAAAGTTGACAACCTTTCTTAATTGAACCGAATCGCCTTCAGCGGCTGAATGCGTGAAACCACCATCGAAGGCATCAACATCATCAGAAAACAGAAGAAAAGCGTTCCAGCATTCAGCAACAATACGAACGACAGTTCCAAGTTTATCGGCACTACTTTCACATAATAACTGGCTTCATCCAACGTAATAATGCCGAAGTGCTGCTGTGCCAGACACAGCACGATTCCGACCAGATTTCCCCAAAAGAGGCCGACACCCGTAAGATACAACGCCTGAAAAATGAAGATGCGCTGAATGCTTCCATCGTTCATGCCGAGTGCTTTCAGCGTTCCGATCATGTTCACGCGTTCAATGATCATGATGAGCAGCGCGGAGATCATATTGAACCCTGCCACCACCAACATCAAGATGATGATGACGCGCACATTCATGTCCTGTAGGTCGAGCCAATCGAACATTTGCGGTTGCAACTCTTTGACCGTGGCGGAGAAAAGATCGGTTCCGATCATCGAATAAACCACGCCATCCAGCTCATCCAATCGCGAGAAATCATCCACAAAAACCTCGAACCCTGCCACTTCATCATCGCCCCACCCATTGAGTCTTTGAATGTGTGAGATGTCGGTGATCACATAGCGTTCGTCATATTCGGCCAAGCCCGTTTTGTAGATGCCTGTCACATCAAAAATGCGCGCCCGCTGCTTCTCATCCTGAATGAAATAGACCTCCATGCGGTCGCCCACATTCAGTTTCAACTTCTTAGAAATGGCCTCCGAAATGAGAATATTCTTGCTCCGCGATCGATCTGTTGTCTCAAACACATCTCCTTCTACCAAATGGTTTTTGAAAAAGGTCCAATCGAAATCGCTTCCAACACCTTTTACCACCACGCCTTCAATTTCCTCATCGGTTTTGATGATGCCTGCTTTGGTGGCGAAAACCTGAATGTGACGGATGCCATCGACCTCGGTCAGATTCGGATAGAAATCCTGTTCCTTCGGAATCGGTTTTGGTTCAATGGCATTTAAATTGGAATACTCCGTGATGACAATATCGGCACCGAAGTTGACCACCTTGTCCGTTATCTCCCGCTGAAAACCTGTAACAATTGCCACCGAGATGATCATCACCGCCAAGCTCAGCGCAATGCCCGCAATGGCAATACGCACAATAGGACGCGTACCCGAAATAGTGTTACTTTCGGCCTGCCCTCCCGTTCGGATGAGGCGTTTCGCAATAAAAAAAGGCGTGTTCAATTGCTTACTCTTGAAATCAAGATTGAAACATCAATTAGCCACAGACGCTCAGATTTTCACGGATTTTCTCACAGATAAAATCGGTGCAATCTGTGTTCATCTGTGAATCTGTGGCTGTAAAAATGTCTTTTGACAAGCTGATCATCAATGGCTAAAACTATCAAATATCTGTTTATCGTTCTGTGGATTTCGGCCTGTGGTCAACCAACTCCTGCACCTCCACCAGCGGAAGAGGTTTCAGCGCAAGCCGAAACCACGCAAGAACTTCGTTTAGGTGCTGAACGAACTGAAGTTTACCTTCCAATGCTTGCTGGAAAGGCAGTTGGAATTGTGGCAAATCAAACATCGCTTGTGGGCCAAACGCATTTGGTTGATACGCTTTTGGCTTTGGAGGTTAATGTAAAATGCGCCTTCGCACCTGAACACGGCTTTCGCGGTAATGCCAGCGCGGGAGCGAAAATCTCCGACAGCAAAGACCCGAAAACGGGACTTCCGATCGTCTCACTTTATGGAAGCAATTACAAGCCATCGCCAAAGCAACTGGAAGGTTTGGATGTGGTGATATTTGACATTCAGGATGTGGGTGCGCGGTTCTACACGTACATCAGCACCATGAGCTACATGATGGAAGCTTGCGCTGAGAATGACATCCAGTTCATTGTGCTGGACAGACCAAACCCGAACGGTCATTACGTGGATGGTCCGGTTCTTAAGAAGGAGTTCTCTTCGTTTGTCGGTCTGCACCAGATTCCTGTTGTGCATGGAATGACCGTTGGCGAATACGCGACAATGGTTAATTCTGAAGGTTGGTTGAAAAATGCGGCCAAATGCAACTTGACCGTGATTGAAATGGAGAACTATTCGCGCAAAGAAGCCTACGAATTACCTGTTGCGCCATCTCCGAATCTCCCGAATCAGAAATCCATTTATCTCTATCCGAGCCTCTGTTTCTTCGAAGGAACCGTGGTTAGCGAAGGCCGCGGAACAGACAAACCATTTCAGCAATTCGGCTACCCGAACATGCCGAATGGCAACACCACGTTCACTCCGAAAGACATCAAAGGTGTGGCGAGCAACCCGAAGTTTGAAGGGAAGAAATGTGCTGGCGTTGACCTTTCTACCTTAAGTGAAGACAGTCTTTACAATCTTTCTCAAATGAATTTAGAGTGGTTGATCTCAACCTACCAGAACTACCCAGAGAAAGACAAGTTCTTCAGAACCGATTTCTTCGACAAACTGGCTGGTTCGTCTGAACTTAGAAAGCAGATCATCGCTGGAAAATCAGCAGGTGAGATCCGCGAAACGTGGCAATCAGAACTGCTACAGTTCAAGATGATGCGAAAGAAGTATCTGGTTTATCCGTGAATCACTATCATTTTTAAGATGCGTTACCGATGAAACAAACGGCCTATGGAAAACCACTTTTCCTGAACTCTGAGAGGCAGGTTACCTCCTTGAACAAACTTGAGACGTTTGACGAAGGGACAATTCAGAAATTGATCTTCGAAAGACCAGAATGCCTTCCAATTAGCGACATAGACGAATCATACAATCCTGTGATCCCTGTTTGTATGGAGCTGAATACAACGGTTGGACCACTCGACATTCTCATGGTCTCTCCAAACGGAGAATTGACCATTGTTGAAACAAAATTATGGCGCAATCCTGAGGCAAGAAGAAAGGTGATTGCGCAAATTCTGGATTATGCGAAGGAGCTTTCGGGATGGAGCTATGAAGACTTACAGCGTGAAGTAAACAAACGTCTTGGGGAAAAGGGAAACACGCTCTATAAATTGGTAACTGACTTCGATTCGAGTTCAGCATTACCAGAATCCGACTTTGTCGACAGCGTTAATCGTAATCTGGAAAGAGGCAGGTTTCTATTGTTGATTGCTGGAGACGGAATACGCGAAGGTGCCCGCGGAATCACCGAATTCCTTTCTGGTGCAGGGCAATTGAATTTCTCATTTGCCATGGTCGAATTGAACATTTATGAAGCGGAAAAGGTCGGAACGTTAGTAATTCCCAAAACGCTGGTCAAAACGACAGAAATTGGAAAAATGACAGTTGAGGTGCCTACTGGTTTCAAGTTGACAATTGACGATACGATTGAGAAATCAAACCCAAACCCTTCTGTATCAAAGGAATGGGAGAAGGAAAAAGCTTTTTATACAGAATTCTGGAATGAGCTTGTAAATGATGAGGAATTCAAGTTTGATGATCCTGGTCAGTCAATGCCAAAACCAGCCGCAGGTCACAATCTCTATGTTTATCCAGCAGGTAATAAAAAGGCTTGGATCAGCGCGTATTTTGCCAAAAGCATGAATTGTGTCGGGGTTTACTTTCGTACCGCAAACAATCAGGAAGGGAAAGAAATTCTTGAAGCCTTGAATTCCGAAAAACAACACATTCGTGAAGAACTTGGAGAAGATGTGATCTGGACCTGGGATGATAAAGGATACATTGAAGCAAGACTTTCTTGTGAGAATATTTTCGATGAGAAAAATCGCGAAGAGATCAAAGACTTCTTCAAACTATGGTTGAACAACTTTGTAAATGCACTACGTCCAAGGTTGAAAAAGGTCATGTAAAACCTTTGAAGAAGTCTTTCTCCTTGTTGATCGGAGGTGGCCGGAAACAACGATTGACTATTTGCGTTTCGTATCTTTGAATCAAACATTGAGGCATGAACACCACATTCCATTTGAACTCAAACGAGCTTGACGAGAAATTTCTAAAAGCGGTGAAGACCATGTTCAAGGGCAAGAAGATCTCCATTGTCATTGAAGATTATCAGGATGAGACCGAGTATCTTACAATGAGTGACGCCAATAGGGACATTTTGGAAAAACGCATCAAGGATGTGGACGATGGAAAGCAGACTGTCAAGGTAAACTTGGACGATCTGTAATGAATCGGGAGATTATCTTTCAGAAGGATGCGCTGAAAGAATACACCGAATGGAAGAAGAAAGACCCCAAGGTTGCCGGACGGATCAAACAACTCATTGAGGCCATTCTTGAGCAACCCTTTGAAGGTATTGGGAAACCCGAACCGCTGAAACACCAATTAGCGGGCTACTGGAGCAGAAGAATCACCAAAGAACACCGATTGGTCTATAAAGTGACTGACAAAGACATCATCATTGTGGCCTGTAAATATCACTATTGAGAAAAAATTCGACTCCCATCAACACGCCCACTTCTCCACTCGAAGCACGCCATTCTTGTACTTGAAAATAACTGGGATCTCCTCCAAGGTGCATTTCGGTTCTATCACAAACAGGACCTTCCCTCCTATTTCAAAATCCTGATCGGTGTGGAGAATGAGCGGATATTCATACGTGGTGTTTTCGCTCACCCAGTTGACAGGTCCTCTTATAAAAGGATGCGGATCGAAAACTTCCTTGGAGCACGGAATTTCAATGAAATCCGCTCCTACTTCAAGATCATCGTTCGGTGCAACTTCAACCCTGAATTTCCCTTTGAAATCTGCTGTTGAGTGCGGTGACACATAAAAGCTACCTCCGAAAAGATCTGTGAATATCAGCCAGTTCAATTCTCCTTCGTCCGTTTTCGCTATTCGGAAATCAATATCGTACGGATGGTTTACCGCAACCTCGTGATCGATCTTTGGCGATTCGTACAAACTGACCTCCAGTACTGGAATAGCTGAACATGTACGTTTATCCAACTTCGGATAGCGTTGCACTGTCACTTTGCCGCTTTCAGAAGATATAGAGAATGGAATCTCCTCGAATGTACACTTGGGTTCAATCGTAAACCGAATCATTCCATTCACTTTGAAATCGGTGTGAGAACTTACTTCGACAGGGTAGTTGTAAACCGTGTTTACCGTAATCCAATTCACATTTCCATCAACAAACGGTTGCGGATCGAATACTTCCTGAGAACGTGGTGTTTCGATGAAATCCTTTCCTAATCTCACGTGGTCGTTCTCATCCAAAACCACGGAGAATCGTCCCTTTAGCTTATCACCCGCGTAAGGAGAAGCGAAAAAACTTCCTCCGAAAAGATCCATTCGAATGAGCAGGTTGTATCCTTTCGGACCCGCGTTTTCAATATCAATGGACAGATCGTACGGATGCTCGTAGGCAATGACAGTATCAATGAGTGACGAATGATCCATGCTTGTTTCCTGCGCAGCGACCGTTGTTTCTTTCTCCGAGCAACCAATTACCAACAGCAGCGCAACTAATTTGATGATGTTTTTCATGACATTGATTTTGAATCGAAAGTAGGTGGCGATGTTGCTTTCGTTCGTAAATCGAGTGTAAATGATTGTAAAATGAGTGCAAAACATTTCCATCCATCACTCAACGGAATAGCTTTGCAATATGCGTTTCCCCATCCTCTTAGGACTTTTCTTCTACACGGTTTGTGTTCATTCTGCTCCGCAGGAAGACAAGCACACGGAAGTATCGCTGCGCATGATCGGACATCAAGTTCTTCTGAGTGTTGGAGACAGCACATCGCGCGTTCTTCCAATTGAGAAAGACGGCCAGAGTTACAGAATCCGCTTTGAAACCGATTTCGGGTTCAACCCAGATGAGCTGGCCACGATCGTTGATAGTGTGGCTAACGCAACGCAATTGGCCAGAAGTTATAATGTGGCATTTCAAACCTGCCACTCCAATGAAACGGTGCACATGTATGAGGTTGGTGTCAAGCCCGAAGAGAATGTCTTGGCCTGTCGCTCCAGAGACCAACCTGTTGGCTGCTACGAACTTGTTTTCACCATTTTGGATGCTCCCGCTGAAATTGAGGTTCAACCAACCACATCAGAAACTCTGAGCGAATATGCTTCATCCGACTATCGTGAAGTTCATAAACTGCTGATCCTGCTCGTGGTTGTTCTTCTAATTCTGTTGGCGATCGTTGCCTTCTTGCTCAAACGAACAAGAAGAGATGAACGAGAATTCGACCCGAATGAGATTCAGATAGGTTCTTACGTTTTCAACCCGATGCGGATGGAACTCAAGCTACAAGGCGATTCAATTGAACTGACAAGCAAAGAATCTGATCTGTTACAACTGCTCTGCAACTCTGCCAACAATACCGTTGACCGCGAAACAATTTTGAAAACGGTTTGGGGCGATGATGGTGATTACGTGGGAAGAACGCTGGACGTCTTTATCTCCAAGCTCCGCAAGAAACTGGAAGCCGACCCGAATGTGAAAATTGCCAACATCCGTGGAGTTGGGTACAAGTTAGTGGTCAACGAAGCCTAAACCTGATCAGGCAATCCGACCAGGATATGCTTTCAATCCTTCCTCAATGATTTTGATAGAGCGTTTCAGATCTGCCTCGTTAAGCACGTAGGCAATCCTTACCTGCTTTTCACCGAACGCACGAGTTGAATAGAACCCGCTTCCTGGAGCCATCATCACGGTTTCTCCGTCAAGGTCGAAATCCTCCAACATCCATTGGCAGAATCTGTCACCGCTATCAACTGGCAATTGTGCCATCACATAAAAAGCGCCTGCTGGCTTCGGGCAAATAACACCTTCGATGGCATTGAGCCCGTCAACAAGCGTGTTTCTGCGTTGCACATACTCGTCCTTCACACGGTCGAAATATTCCTGCGGTGTGTCCAACGCAGCTTCACTTGCGATCTGTCCCAAGGTTGGTGGGCTCAATCGCGCCTGCGCAAATTTTAACGCATTTGCCATCAATTGCTTATTTCTCGAAACCAGAGCGCCAACTCGCACGCCACACATGCTGTAGCGCTTGCTCACGCTGTCTATCATCACCACATTCTGCTCAATTCCCTTCAAATTCATGGTCGAAAATGGAATGGCCGTCTCGTAGCAGAATTCGCGATACACTTCATCCGCAAACAGAAACAGGTCGTACTTCTTGACCAACGCAGCCAACTTTTCCAAACTTTCCTTTCCATACAAGGTTCCAGTTGGATTTCCTGGGTTGCAAATGAGTATGGCACGCGTATTCTCCGTAATTCTGCGCTCAAACTCTGAAATAGGCGGAAGCGCAAAACCGTCTTCAATTCTGGCGGTGATGGGTTTCACATTCAGTCCGGCCATGGTGGCGAAGCCGTTGTAGTTGGCGTAAAACGGTTCTGGAATGATGATCTCATCTCCAGGATCCATACACGTCATGAATCCGAAGATCAATGCTTCCGAACCGCCTGTGGTTACCATAATATCTGACGAAGAGATATCGATTCCAACGCCTCGGTAATACTTCGCCAATCCTTCGCGATAGCTGGCATAACCTTCTGAATTGCTGTACTCGATCACCTTGCGGTCCAGATTTCTTACCGCATTCAACGCCACCTCGGGTGTTTCAATATCAGGCTGACCGATATTCAAATGATACACTTTTTTACCCGCAGCTTTAGCAGCTGTCGCGTACGGTACAAGTTTTCGGATAGGTGATTCGGGCATCTGCTGCCCCTTCAAGGATAATCGTGGCATTCCTGAGTTTTAAGCACAAAAAAGTCCCGACAAGTATCGGGACTTTTCGCTCAAAAATGAGCTTTTTCTTATTCAGAAACTGGAGTTGCTCCTTCAATGCTTTCCATTTCTGGAGAGTCGCTTTCTGTTGGCATGGCCTTCACATTTCCCTTGATCTTCAGAAGGAATGTGCTGTTGTCAACCGAGTTTGAAGTAATGGTCACAGACTTGCTGATAGGACCAACACGCTTGGTGTCATACTTTACTTTGATAGCAGATTTTGCTCCTGGCGCGATCGGCTCTTTTGGCCATTCAGGAACGGTGCAACCACAAGAACCTTTTGCTTTAGAAATGATCAATGGCTCCGTTCCAGTATTTGTGAAAACGAACTCAGTCGTTCCATCACCGCCTTGCTCCACCTCACCGTAATCGTGCTCCACTCTTTCAAATTCAATTTGCGGCCCGGCCACCTGAGCTGTAACGTATGCGAACGACCCAACGACCATCGCCATAAGTAACATTGCTTTTTTCATAATAGATGTAGTTAAATTTTTGTTTGATAAACGTTTTCTCAATCAGCGTTCCAAAGTTACCGAAACTCCATTTTTGAGGCTGTTAAAGAAATGTTAATGGCATTTTCTATTGATTACTCCAAGAAAAACCTTTTCCCAATCGGAGGATAATCCAAAGAATACTTATCATCGATTTTTTGAATTTTGCATTGAGATTCTGACTCCCCCGCAGATTACCAGTAGCATTTAGCAACTGCAAGGGATAACCTGTCGAACAGGCGTTCACCGAAGTACCTACGGTTGAGTTTGTAGCAGAACTCGTTGAGGTAATTCTGTAGATACTTTCCCTTGATGCTG